>CAXSER010000101.1:0-6901 GCA_964236315.1 uncultured Acetobacteraceae bacterium
AGGCTCGCGACCACGACCGTATGGGCGCCGGCGCCGATCGGCTGCGCCGTCATCACGATCAGGTTGTAATCGTCCCGAGCCTCGGCAATCAGGTTCCGCAGCTGCATAGAATCCAGCAACTGCGCGGCATTGCGGGGTGCGGCGGCGGCGAACGGCGGCGCGGCGGCGGCGAGGTGCAGCGACAGCGGCCGCGGACCGCGCCGGTGCATCGGGGCCGGCGGGCCGTGCGCCGCAGCATCCCAGGGCGGCATGGGCGGACGGGCGGTGCCGAACGCGCAGAGTGCCACGGCCAGGCCGGTGTCGCAGGCCTCGCGCAGCTCGCGATCGGTGGCAAGGGCTGCGGCCTCGCTCTGCCAGATCGTCGCCCAGTCGCGTGCCGCGGCGACGGGGCCGGCTTCGCTGTCTGGCCCGGGTTCCGTGCTTCCTGCTTCGGACCTCGTGCTTTCTGCCCTGGGTCCCGTGCCGGGTGGCGTCCTGGGCAGCGCGGCGTCTGCGTCGGGCGGGGCAGGCGCCGGGCCTGGGGCGAGGCTTTCCGTCACCTCGTGGCCGTTCTTGCCGCCCGGGTCCGTGCCGCCGTCCGCCGTTACGGCCCGGTCCATGGCGTGTGGTGACGTCGCGGCGCGGGTCGCGGTCCGTCGGGTCACGCCGGGTGCGCCGGGTGGGATGGGACAGGCATCGTGCCGGTCCTGTACCGGGTTTTGTGCGGCGCGGCATGCATGCTATGTTTTCGCTCTGTTCAGGCCGGAAGGTTCCATGTCGCAGCCGAAAGCCCCGCCTCCCGGCGTTGCCGGTCCGCAGATCCCTCCGGTCGTGGTCAAGAAATACGCCAACCGACGGCTGTACAACACGGAGAGCTCCTCGTACATCACGCTCGACAATCTTGCGGAGATGGTGCGCGCGGGACGTGACTTCGTCGTGTACGACGCCAAGACCAGCGACGACATCACCCGCTCCGTGCTGACGCAGATCATCGTCGAGGAGGAGAGCAAGGGTGGCGCGATGCTGCCCACGCCGTTCCTGCGCCAGCTCATCGGGCTGTACGGCGGCAACCTGCAGGGCCTGGTGCCGCGCTACCTCGAGCAGTCGATGGGGGCGTTCGCCGAGCAGCAGCTCCGTCTGCGCTCGGCGGTGTCGCAGACCATGGGCACGTTCATGCCGCCAGGGTTCGAGGAGATCGGCCGCCAGAACATGGCCATGATCGAGCGTGCCCTGAACCTGTTCACCCCGTTCTACCGCGGCGAGGGCGGCGAGGGCGCGCACGGCGGCGAGCCGGGCCCGGCGGCGGACACCGTAGCCGGCGCCGTGGTCGGTGCCGCGCGGGCCGTGGCGGGCGGTGCGGCGCAGGGCACGGAGCGGGCCGAGATCGACGCCTTGCGCGCCGAGGTCGAGGCCCTGCGCCGCCAGCTCGCCAGCGAGCGCGAGACCAAGGCCTAGCGGCGCCGCGAAGTTGATGGCGGGCGCCGCGCGCCGCCAGGGAACCGGCGCCGGGCTGCGGCGTCGGCAACGGTGCCAGAACGGGAGCAGGGACGATGTCGGGTGAGGATCACGCGGAGCAGCAGCGCGAGCGCGCGTACGCGCTGTGGGAGCAGGCCGGACGGCCGGAGGGGCGCCACGACGAGTTCTGGGAGCAGGCCGGCCGCGAGGTGGCGGGCGAGACCTCCCCGGACGAGCGGGTCGACGTCGCCATGGAGGACACCTTCCCCGCCAGCGACCCGCCCTCGAACAGCGGCATCACCGGCCCGGAAGAGGCCTGAGGCGGCCTGGCCGGTGCGGGGCAGGCTGCGCCGCGGCGTCCTGCCCATGGATTGTGGCCGCGCACGGCCGGTCATGGCGGCAGCGTGCCGGGCGGGTGCCCGGTGCTGACACTCTCGCTGCTGCTGGTGTGTGCGGGTGCGCTGATGGGGCTCTCGCTCGCCGTGCTGCACGGCCTGGGCCGGCGGCCGCCGCTGTGGCCCGGGCTGGTGCACGCGGCCACCGGGCTGGGCGGGCTCGGCGTGCTGCTGGCAGCGCTGGGCGGGCCGCCGCGCGGAGTGGCACTGGGTGGCGCCGCGTTCGGCTCCGTCGCCGCCGCCATGCTGGGCGCGGCGGCACTGGTCGGAGGGGTGGTGCTGGCGTTGAAGCTGCGCGGCACCAAGCCGTCGGTGATGCTGATCGGGCTGCATGCCACCGTGGCACTGTTCGGGGTGGTGGTGCTGGCAGCGTACCTGTCGCTGCCGGCCTGAAAGCGGGCAAGGCCGGGCTCTGCCCGGACCCGACAGGGGCGAGCTGCCCCTGGACCGGCCTTGCTCAAGTCCAGGTTTCCAAAGGCGAGCCTTTGGCGGAGTTTGAGGCAGAGCCTCACCCCTGCTTGCTGCCTTTCAGTCAGACCGTCTTGAGGTAGTCCGCCAGCTTGGTGGCCGCGACGGTCTTCTCGGTCTGGTCGAGCGCGGCCAGCTCGGCGGCCAGGCGGTCCATCGCCGCCTCGTAGATCTGGCGCTCGGAGAAGCTCTGGTCGGGCTGGCCGGCGTTGCGGTGCAGGTCGCGCACCACCTCGGCGATCGACATCGGGTCGCCCGAGTTGATCTTCGCCTCGTACTCCTGCGCGCGGCGCGACCACATGGTGCGCTTGATCCGGGCACGGCCGCGCAGCACGGCGAGTGCCTCGTCGAACATCTTGCGGGTGGCGAGCTTGCGCAGGCCCGCGCTGCGCGCCTTGGCGACGGGAACGCGCAGGGTCATGCGGTTCTCCTCGAAGGTGATGTGGATCAGCTCAAGCTTGTGGCCGGCGATTTCCTCCGTGGCGATGCGCTCCACCCGGCCGACGCCGTGCGTCGGGTAGACGACGTGGTCGCCCTCGACGAAATTCTCCGCCTTGGACGGGATGCGCGGGGCGGGCGTCGGGCGGCCGCCGAGCTGCGGCGAGATCGGCCGCATCCCCGGGCGCGCCATGCCGCCGCCCATGCCCGGCATGCGGGTGTTGGAGCGCGGCGCCTCCTCCTCCTCTTCCTCGTCCTCATCGTCGCGCGCCGGGGCGTCCGCCTCGCCCGCGTCGATCCCGGCGACCTCAACGCCCGGTTCGTCGCCGGCCTCGGCCACCGCGGCGGCAAGGGCGTCCTCGTCGGACCCGGCTGCGTCCGTGATGTCGGCGTCCAGGTCGGGCACTGCGTCGGAGTCCGCCGGGTGCGCGGGTCGTACTGCCTCGGTGCCCGCTGCCGTGTGCGACGGCTCCGCGGCATCGGCCGGCGCGGCGTCAGCGTGGGCCGCGGCTGTGGACGGCGCGGCGGGCGCGGCGACCTTGCGGGTTGAGGCCTCGGGAGCGTCCGCCACGTTGGGCGGCAGTGCCGTCGTCGCGTCGGCGGGGAGCCCGGCCTTTGCCGTGGCGCGCGTGCTCCTGGCGGTCGGCTTCACGGCGGGGGGCGCTGCGGGCGGCTTCGGCGCGCGGGCCTTGGACGGCTTGGCGGGGGCGTCGACGCTGTCCGTCACGGCGGCGTCGGCCTGCGCGGCAGAAAGCTGCCGGGCCGGGGTGTGTTGGTCGGTCATGGCCGCTCCCGTACTGTCCGATCGCCCGCGACGCCGGAAGCGCGTGCTTCCCGCGGTGCCGCGAGCGGTGTCGTCCTGGATGAATGGGTGGCCTCGTGGTCAGTGCGGCCGCCGATCTGTGCCGCGGCCATACCATGTTTTCAACGCAGCTTCCACCCTGGCCACCTGCGGGGCATGCGCCTTGATACTGCGGAGGCCCGGTTCGCACCTTGGCGGGATCGCCGGCGGGCGTAGAGTGCCGAGGCCTACGATCCCGTGGTGGCTTGCAGGCGCGGGCTCGCGGACCGGGTGGTGGTGTCGACGCGGCCGGCCGTGCGGACGGCCGGCGTTGCCCGTCAGGATGTGCGGATCAGGGAGTGCCGGGCGCGGTGGACATCAGCGGGCCCTTGTCGGGCTTGTCCTTCCAGGCGTCGGAGTCGGCGGGCGGCTCGCCCTTGCGGGTGATGTTGGGCCACTGCGTCGAGTAGGTGCGGTTGATCGCGGCCCACGGCGTCGCGCGGTCGTCGCTGTCCGGCAGGATCGCCTCGGCCGGGCACTCCGGCTCGCACACGCCGCAGTCGATGCATTCGTCCGGGTGGATCACCAAGAAGTTCTCGCCCACGTAGAAGCAGTCGACGGGGCAGACCTCCACGCAGTCCATGTACTTGCACTTGATGCAGTTCTCGGTGACCACGTAGGTCATCGCCATCTCCCGGATAGGGGCCGGCAGTCCGGGCGGAGCCGCGGCGCCTCGCATGAAACCTGTGCCCCGGCAGGCCCGCCTGCCACGCGAGCGGCATATGACGGCGTTCGCGGCGGGGCGCAAGGCGTCGGGGGCGGCAGGAGGCGAGGTCGGGCCTGCGTTGCGGACATGGGCCTGGAGTCTTGCCGGGGGCCTGAAGCCCCGCCGGGAGCCTGGCACCGGGAGGCGGCGGGCCGGCTTCGCAGGTCGGTGTCGCGTGTCTGGGGCCGCCTCAGGCCTTCGGGAAGTCGCCGCAGGGCGCGGCTCCGTTTCCTGCCGCCCGCTCCGGCTCTGCGACGTCCTCGTAGAGGGTGCGGGCCTCGGGCGCCGGGCCGCGCCGGGCGGCCAGAGCGAGGACGCGCAGTACGCGCACCCGCGGGCCGAGCGGGAAGGTCAGCACGTCGCCCGGCCGCAGCCGCGCATGCGGCTTGTCGGTGGCTTGGCGGTTGATGCGGATGGCACCCTCCGCGACCAGGCGGGCGCAGTCGGCGCGCGCCTTGAGCATCCGCGCGCACCACAGCCACTTGTCCAGGCGCTGCCAGTCGCGGTCCTCGGTCATGGGTCCCTGTCATCGGTTGTCAGGAAGGGTGGACGGGGCGTGGCGGGGTGTGAAGCCCCTGCCTCGGCCGGGAGCGGGTGCGGCGGTGCGTCCCGGTCCGGGAACGGCAGGTGGTCGCAGGGCCAGGGCGCCGCGGTGGCGATGCCAGATGCGGCGGTTGCGATGTGCGGCGCGGCGAGGGAAATGCGGGGCCTGCCGATGCGGCGCCGGCGTGACGTCGGCCTACGAATGCATGCCGACACGACGTCTTTTTATGGAGCTTATGGTATTTTATAGGATATAGTCTCAGTTGGGGGGCGTTTCTCGGCGGACGTGCCCTGGGCGGAGGCTTGAGGTGCTGCAGCTCGCGGTGACCCACAGGCACCCGATTGCGCCACGCCGTCTGTCAAATCCCAGCCGGTCCGAGTGCCGGAACATGAAAGAATTGCGGATGGCCGAGCCCGCGTACCAGAGCAGCCTGGCAGTCCTCATCGAAGGGCAGATGGTCGGATGCAGTCCCGTCGGGACCGAGCGGGGTGCCCGTCCGATCGGCGACCCCTACCTGTGGACAGCGGTCGGCCAGGAGCTGCGCAGGGCGTGGTCCGAGCTGGCGCGGTCCGCCGCCACCCTGGAGATGCAGGCCGCGGCGCAGCGGCTGCGCGAGCGGATGGGGCATGAGGCAGCCGCGGGCGCGCTCCTGTTCGCGCCGCAGGCCGTGACGCCCGTGGATGATGCCAGAGGGGCGTAGCGCAGACCGGCGTCCTGCCGGGCGCGCGGCCCTGCCGGCGTGCCCGCAAGGCCACGCATGGGCCGAGCCGTGTTCCGGCCGCGGCGTCGTTCGGGTGTGCCACGGCGGCGGCCGTGCCGGCAGCCGCGTGTCGCCGCCAGTCTCCCGTCGCGTGGCGCACGACGGGATCGTGCCTCCGCCCTGCCCCGCCACCCCCCTGCAAACCCGGAAAATCCAATGTGCCTGATCAAGCTGAGCGAGCTGGAGTTCCGGGCGGACGGCGACGGTCTGCCGCTGCTCGGCCGGGGGTGGTCGGAGCCGGAGGCGTCGTATGTCTGGGCGACCGGCGATTTCAGCGGCCTCAGCCTGCCGGTGGCCGAGTCGCATCCCGCCTATGTCGTGGTGCTCGCGGTGCGGCCGATCGAGCGCTGGCAGCGCGTGGCGTTCTGGTCGGGCGGCACCCTGCTCGGCGTGCACTTGGTCACGGAAGCCACGCGGGTCAGCATTGGCGTGGCGCGTGATCTGGTGGTGGGTGGGCGCATCGAGCTGGTGATGACGCACTACGACCGGGTGCGCGCCTGCGATCTGGGCGGCGGCGGCGGCGAGGACGTGCGGCTGCTCTCGGTCGCGTTGAGCCGGGCGGAGATCCACGGCTCGACCCGTGTGCCCGTGCTGGGTCGGGCGGCGGAACGGCCGGCGCTGCCGGACGCGGCGCTGCTCGGCTGCTTCCAGAGCCTGGGCGACAACTGCGAGTTCGGCCTGGTGCAGCGCCACCTCGGCGCCGACCCGCTGCACCTGCTGCGTTTCGCCGGCATCAACCTGCGCAACCTGCTGCTCGGCCTGAACAGCGAGTTCGACGGCCTCGACGACGCCGCCCTGCTGTCGCTGCGGCTGAGCGGGGAGCCGGGCGAGCAGGAGTTCATCCTGCTGCACGACAGCTACGGGCTGAACTCGCACACCTTCCAGCACGAGCACACCGCCGAGGCCGCCACGGTGCTGGCGCGCTCGCGGCAGAAGCTGGCGCTGCAGCGGCGCATGTTCCTCGAGGACCTGGAGGACGCGGAGAAGATCTTCGTGCTCAAGCGCAACGACTCGCTGGAGCTGGCCGAGGTGCTGCCGGTGTGGTCGTGCCTGCGCGGCTACGGCGACAACACGCTGCTCTACGTCGTCGCCGCCGACGCCGGGCACCTGCCGGGCACGGTGGAGCGGCGCGCGCCCGGGCTGCTGTGCGGCTACATCGACCGCTTCGCGCCGTACGACGACGCGCACAACCTGTTCGACGAATGCTGGCTCTCGATCTGCCGCAACGCCCATGCGCTGTGGAGCGAGGCGCGGCGGCACGCGGGGGCGCAGCTGCTGGCGGCGGAGTAGGCAAGGCCGGGCGCTGCCCTGCGCG
>CAXSER010000101.1:7001-8417 GCA_964236315.1 uncultured Acetobacteraceae bacterium
CTGCCCTGCGCGGGGCGGGCTACGCACCATGCGTGGCATCTGCGACAACGCCTCGCATGAGGATCCCGGCCTGGCTGCCGGTGCTGCTCGGCGTGCTCACCGCCGTGGGCCCGGTCTCGACGGACATGTACCTGCCCGCCTTTCCCGCGATGGAGCACTCGCTGCACGCGGCGGCCGGCTCGGCGCAGATCACGCTGGCGACCTGGTTCGCGGGGCTTGCGGTCGGGCAGATGATGCAGGGCACGCTGTCGGACCGCTACGGGCGGCGGGTGCCGCTCCTGCTGGGCACGGCGGTGTACACGCTGGCCTCGGCGGGCTGCGCGCTGGCGCCGGACATGGCCACGCTGTCGGCGTTCCGCGCGTTGGCGGCGCTGGGGGGCTCGGCGTCGATGGTGGTGCCGCGCGCGGTGGTGCGCGACCTCGCCGACGGGCACGAGGCGGCGAAGCTGATGAGCCGGCTGATGCTGGTGATGGGTGCCGTGCCGATCCTGGCGCCCACGCTGGGCGGCGTCGTGCTCGGCTTCGCGGGGTGGCGCACCATCTTCTGGATCGCCACCGTGTACGGCGTGGTGTGCCTGGGGCTGGTCGGCGCGCTGCTGCCGGATACGCTGGCGCCGGAGCGCAGGGTGCGGCTGCGGCCTTGGGCGCTGGCGCAGCGCTTCGCCAATGTGGCGCGCGACCGCGGCTTCCTCAGCCACACGATGATGGCGGGGTGCTCGTCGTTCGCGCTGTTCGCCTTCCTCGGCGGCTCTCCCCCGGTATTCATCGAGCGGTTCGGCGAGACGCCCACGCAGTTCGGCCTCGTGTTCATGGGCACCGCCGGCTCGTTCATCGGGGCCTCGCAGGCCAACCCGTTCGCGCTGCGCCGTTTCGGCCATGCCAGGGTGATGCGCGCGGCGTCCACGGTGCTGCTGCTCGCGGCGTCCGCGCTGCTGGCCACGTCGGCGACCGGCGAGGGCGGGGTGGGCGGGGTCATGGCGCCGGTGCTGGCGATGTTCGGGGCGATGGGGTTCATCTCGCCGAACGCCGCGGTGGGGGCGCTGTCGCGGCATGCGGCCCAGGCGGGGGCGGCCTCGGCGCTGCTGGGGACGCTGCAGTTCCTGCTCGGTGCGCTGAGCGGGACGCTGATCGGGCTGCTGTCGAACGGGACGCCGGTGCCGATGGCGGCGATGATGCTGGCAGGCGCCGTGGGGGTGGTACTGGCGGACAGGTGGCGGCCGGGAGAGCAAGCAAGGCAAGGTTGAGGCTCTGCCTCAAACTCCGCCAGGGCGAGCCGCCCTGGACTGGCTTCACTTAAGAAGGCCGGTCCAGGGGCGGCTCGCCCCTGGCGGGTCCGGGCAGAGCCCGGTCTTGCTTCCTTTCCTGTCAAGGACCTCCATGACCCCGATCGTCGGTCTTCCCGCCTGTGCCCGCCGC
>CAXSER010000102.1:0-8310 GCA_964236315.1 uncultured Acetobacteraceae bacterium
GCCGGTCCAGGGGCGCTGCCCCTGGCGGGTCCAGGGCAGAGCCCTGGCCTTGCTTCCTACGGGGCCCGGGCGACGACCGCGCCGACGAGCAGGAGCACCGGGCCTTTGGCGGCCCAGGCCGGGGCGTCCGCGACCAGGCTGTCCAGGGTGCCGCGCAGGAGGCGCTGCTCGTCGCGGCCGCCGTTCTCGACGAGGGCGGCGGGGGTTGCGGGGTCGAGGCCGGCGCCGAGGAGGCCGTCGCGCAGGCGGGGCAGGGCGGACAGGCCCATGTAGACGGCCAGCGTGCCCGAGCGGGCCAGGGTCGGCCAGTCGAGGTCGGGGGTGTGGCCGGTCACGAAGGTCAGGGACTGCGACGCGTCGCGGTGGGTCAGGGGGATGCCGGCCTGGGCGGCGCAGGCCAGGGCGGCGGTCACGCCGGGGACGATCTCCACGGCGACGCCGGCGGCGCGCAGGGCCTCGGCCTCCTCGCCGCCGCGGCCGAAGACGAAGGGGTCGCCGCCCTTCAGGCGCACGACCTTGCGGCCCTCGCGGCCGAGGCGGACCAGCAGCGCGTTGATGTCGTCCTGGGGGAGGGCGTGGCGGGGGCCGGACTTGCCGACGTCGATGCGCTCGGCGTCGCGGCGGGCGGCCTCCAGCACGGGGGCGCCGACCAGGCGGTCGTGCACGATCACGTCGGCCTCGCCCAGCAGGCGCAGCGCGCGAAGCGTCAGCAGGTCGGCCGAGCCGGGGCCGGCGCCGACCAGGTGGACGATGCCGGGCTCGGGGGTGGCGGCGCCGCGCTCCGCATCGTCGAGGGCGGCGGCGTAGGCGGCGCGGGCGGCGTCGTCCTGGCCGGCGAGCACGAGGTCGGCGACGCGGCCGCCGAGCACGCGCTCCAGCATGCGACGGCGGCGCAGGACGTCGGGCAGGCGGCGGCGGGTCTCGGCCTTGAAGGAGTCGGCGAGCGCGCCGAGGCGGCCGTAGGCGGGGGCGATCAGGGTCTCGATGCGCGCGCGCAGCAGGCGGGCGAGCACGGGGGCGGCGCCGCCCGAGGAGATCGCGATGGTCATGGGGTCGCGGTCGACGATGGCCGGCGTGATGAAGCTGCACAGCTCGGGGCGGTCGACGCAGTTCACCGGGATGCCCAGGCGGGAGGCCTCGGCGAACAGGGCCTGCAGCTGGTCCTCCGGGGCGCCGGCGCCGACGGCGATGGCGCAGCCGTTCAGGCAGGCGGGGGAGAAGCCGGTGCAGAAGTCGACGTCGGCGCCGGCGGCGAGGAGGGGGGCGGCCTTGCGCTCGCCGACCTCGCCGCCGCCGACGATGAGGGCGCGGCGGCCGGACAGCTCCAGGAAGATCGGGAAGGTGCGCACGGGCTCTCCTGGCGGGGGGTGGGCTGGAGAGGGATCGAGGAAGGAAGGTTGAGGCTCTGCCTCAAACTCCGCCAGAGGCCGGGCCTTCGGAATGCCTCTTCTTAAGAGAAGGCAGTCCAGAGGCCCGGCCTCTGGCGGGTTTGGGCAGAGCCCAACCTTGCCTGCCTTGCCTGCGGCGCAAAGAAAAACCCGACCGGAGGACCGGTCGGGCTTCTTGTCGCGGGCCGGCGGGCGCGGGGCCCGCCGTTTCGGCGTCAGAGGAAGCTGGACGCTGTCAGGTTGGTCACGCCGACGAACTGCACCTTGGTGTTGTCGGCGAGCATGATCGTGGTGCTGCCGCCGCTCACGGTCGCGGTGTTCAGCACGGCGGCGGTGGTGGAGTTGTAGCCGGAGAGCTGCACGCGGTTGGCGGCCGACGCGCCGAAGTCGGAGATGAAGTCGGTGGCGCCGCCGGTGGCGCCGGAGACGAACTCGAAGGTGTTGGCGCCGCCGCCGCCGGTGATCACCGAGGCGCCCTTGCCGGCGATGAACAGGTCGTTGCCGGTGCCGCCCACGAGCGCGGAGTTGCCGGTGCCGCCGAAGAAGACGTTGGCGCCGGTGCCGTTGGCGCCCTGCAGCGTCTCGTTGCCGGAGGAGGCGGCCAGCACGTTGCCCGAGGAGGCGCCGAACAGGTCGACCGTGCCGCCGGCGCCGCCGAACACCACCACGGGGGCGGTGGGGCCGGTGACGACGGTGGCGAGGCCGGCGCCGCCGACGAAGATCAGGCTGCCGGCGCCGCCGAAGACGGCCTGGCTGGCGCCCGCGCCGTAGATGACGCCGGTGCCGGCGCCGCCCAGGATGGTGTCGGCCCCCTGCGAGGTGACGGTGTTGGCGCCGGCGCCGAGGCCGACGAGGCTGGCGCCGCCGCCGGTCGCGATCAGGTCGCTGCCGGAGCCGGCGAAGATCGTGTTGGACCCGGCGTTGGAGCCGACGATCGTGTAGTTGCCGGCGCCGGTGGCCGCGCCGAGGACGAGGCTCGGACCGCCGTTGAGCAGCAGCTCGCCGCCGGAGCCGGTGGTGCCGTAGTAGGTGACGCCGGTGGTGGCGCCGACCACGGTGTTGGTGGCGTTGGCGGCCGCGCTGATCGTGGCGGGGCCGGCGATGTCGAGGATGTCGGCGTAGCCGGCGGGCGGCACGACGGTGGCGCCCGCGACGTCGACCAGCAGCACTCCGGCGGCGCCCATGGCGAGCGGGGCCGGGCCGATGGACAGGTTGCCGATGGTGAGCGCGCCGGTGCCGGCCGCGGTGGCGATCTGGCTGACGATGGCGCCGGCCAGGGTGTCGGGCGCCAGCTCGGGGTCGGTGAAGGCGCCGCCGACCTGGACGCTCTCGATCACCGCCTGGGTGAGCAGGGCCTCGGCGGGGGTCAGGATCGCCTGGGCGAGGGCGACCATCGCCTGGTCGGAGCCGCCGGCGATCTCGGCCTTGACGGCGCCGACGAGGGCCTGGTCGTTGGAGACCTGGTCGGCGGCGAAGGTGGCCTCGAACACGGTGCCGGTGAAGGAGCCGAGTGTCGCGACCTGGATCGCCTGGGCGCTGGTGATGGTCGTCGGCACGGCCAGGGTGCCGGTGACCGCGGTGCCGCTGGTGTTGGTGCCGGCGGTGGAGGCGGCGTTCAGGGCGGCGGCGATGGCGGTGATGTTGGCGCCGCCCTGGGCGTTCTCGCAGCGGGTCCAGTAGCCGTACATCTGCACGCTGAGGTCGGGCGAGGTGGTGGCGCTTGCCGCCATCTGGCCTTCCATCATGGCGGTGAGGCCGCCCTGGATGGCGTTGGTCACGAAGGTCTGGTCGACGGCGTTGGAGCTGGTGGTCGGCGCCAGCGCGGGACCGGCGATCGGCATGGAGCCCGGCACGGCCGGCAGCGCGGTGCCGGCGAGCGCCGCCTGCACGTACTGGGTCTCGGCGAGGTGCTCGGTGACGAGGCTGTTGCTCGCCATCGCGGTCTGGATAGCCAGCGGGTTGCTGCCCGAGCTGATCTCGGTGGAGGCGCCGGCGATGTCCTGCTGCTTGAGCGTGACGACGTCGGCGAGGTACTGGGTGTCGAAGGCGGTGCCGGTCAGCGAGCCGAGGCTCGTGATCAGGGCGACCTGGGGCACGCCCGGGCCGCTCGGCGACTGCACGTTGAAGGTCTTGGCGACGGCGAGGTCGGTGCTGATCAGGCGGCCGTAGTCGACGCCGAACCAGCGGCCGAGCTCGGCCACGGTGGTGGAGGCGGCGGTGGTGGACGCGGCGCCGTCGATCTGGGACTCGGCGTACTTGATCTCGGTGTCGTTGAGCAGGAACGACTGGTCCTGGGCGCTGAGCGTCGTGGTGGCAGATCCTGACAAGTCACGTCTCCCCGAATTTTCCTGGCGGCCGCAAGCGGCACTGCCGGTTCAAGCGCACCAGACCACCCATTCGGTCATTGCACAACGTCGTGACCCGAGTATTGCGGCCTGGCGCCGCGCAACTGCGCGTGCGGGACAACCGGGTACTCGGATGCTTTGCCGGCGGGCGGCGCCGGGCGTGCCGACTTGACACGCGCCGTTACAGAGGCGAGGCGCGCGGCGGGGGCGCGGGGGGCGGTCTCGGGGCGGCATTGACCGGGGCAGGTGCGGGTCCTATCCACGAAGCTACATAGATGTGCCTGTGTTCGGGCTTCCCCGGCGGTTCGCCGGGGCCGCGCGCGGGCCCGGCGCGGGAGGGCGTGGCGATGGCGAACAGGGTCCTGGTCACCGGCGGCGCCGGATTCATCGGCTGCCACCTGGTGCGCGCGCTGCTGGCGCGCGGCGACGAGGTGCGGGTGCTCGACGGGCTGATCGGGCAGGTGCACGGCGAGGGGGCGAGCGAGGCGTTCGCGGCGGGCCACCCGGTGCTGCGCGACGTGGAGTTCGTGCACGCCGACATCCGCGACGCCGAGCGGGTGGCCGCGGCGCTGCGGGGCGTGGACCGGGTGGTGCACCTCGCGGCCGAGGTGGGCGTCGGGCAGAGCATGTACGACATCGAGCGCTACGTGTCGGTCAACGACACCGGGACCGCCGTGCTGGCGGAGGCGCTGACGCGGCGGCCGGTGGAGCGGGTCGTGGTGGCGTCGTCGATGAGCGTGTACGGCGAGGGGCTGTACCGCACGGCGGCGGGGGCCGTGGTCGACGACGTGCTCAGGCCGGCGGGGCGGGTCGGGGGGTCGTGGGACCCGGTGGCGGCGGACGGGTCGGCGCTGGTGCCGATGGCGACGCCGGAGTGGAAGCGGCCGAGCGTGGGGTCGGTCTATGCGCTCACCAAGTACGTGCAGGAGCGGCTCGTGCTGACGGTGGCGCCGGCGTACGGGATGCAGGGCGTGGCGCTGCGGCTGTTCAACGCCTACGGGCCGGGGCAGGCGCTGTCGAACCCCTACACGGGGGTGCTGGCGATCTTCGCGTCGCGTCTGCACAACGCCGAGCGGCCGCTGGTGTTCGAGGACGGCGAGCAGCGGCGCGACTTCGTCCATGTCGAGGACGTGGCGCGGGCGTTCCTGCTGGCGCTGGACGTGCCGGAGGCGGCGGGGCGGGTGTTCAACATCGGCTCTGGGCAGGACGTGTCGATCAACCAGGTCGCGCAGGCGATGGCGGACGCGATGGGGCAGCCGGGGCGGATGCCGGAGCTGGTGGGCAAGGCGCGGTCGGGGGACATCCGGCACTGCTTCGCCGATATCTCGCTGGCGCGTGACGTGCTGGGATACGGGCCGCGGCGCTCGTTCGGCGACAGCCTGGGAGAGCTGGCGGAGTGGGTGCGCAGGCAGCAGGCGACGGATCGGGTGGAGCAGGCGCGGCGGGAGCTCGAGACGCGCGGGCTGGTGGCGTGAGCGGCTTCGCCGGCCAGGGCGGGGCAGCGATGCAGGGTGCGGCGGCGGTGACGGGCGGCGGCGCGCGGCGGGTGCTGGTCACTGGGGGGGCGGGGTTCATCGGCTGCAACCTCGCGGACCGGCTGGCGGGCGAGGGGCACGATGTCCTCGTGTTCGACGCGATGGCGCGCGAGGGGGTCGAGCGCAATCTCGCGTGGCTGAAGCAGCGGCATCCGCGGCGGGTGTCCTCCGTCGTGGCGGACATCCGCGACCGGGGGGCGGTGGAGGCGGCGGTGGAGGCGGCGGACGTGGTGTTCCACCTCGCGGCGCAGGTCGCGGTGACGACGAGCCTGGTGGAGCCGGAGGCGGACTTCGACGTCAACGTGCGCGGCACGCTGTTCCTGCTGGAGGCGCTGCGCAGGCGGGGCGGGGCGGTGCCGATGGTGTTCGCGAGCACGAACAAGGTGTACGGCGACCTCGGGGACGTGGGGGTGGCGCTGGCCGACCTGCCGTCGCTGGCGGGCGGCGCGCACGGGCCGGGGGCGGCGGCGACGCGGGGGTGGCTGCCGGAGGATGCGGGGCTGCGCGCGCACGGGATCTCCGAGGCGCGGCCGCTGTCGTTCCACACGCCGTACGGGTGCTCGAAGGGGGCGGCGGACCAGTACGTGCTGGACTACGCGCGCTCGTTCGGGGTGCCGGCGTGCGTGCTGCGGATGAGCTGCATCTACGGGCCGCGGCAGATGGGCACCGAGGACCAGGGGTGGCTCGCGCACTTCCTGCTGTCGATGCTGGCGGGGCGCGCGATCAGCATCTACGGCGACGGGCGGCAGGTGCGCGACGCCCTGTACGTCGACGACGCGGTGGATGCGTATCTCGCGTGCTGGCGGCGGATCGGGGAGGTGTCGGGGCGGGCGTTCAACCTCGGGGGGGGCGTGGACAACGCGGTGACGCTGCGCGCGGCGATCACGGAGCTGGAGGCGGTCACCGGGCGGCGGGCGTCGCTGTCGTTCGACGAGTGGCGGCCGGGGGACCAGCGCTACTTCGTGGCGGATTCGCGCGAGGCGGCGCGGGTGCTCGGGCTGGGGGCGCCGGTGGGGTGGCGCGACGGGCTGCGGCGGCTGGCGCACTCGCTGATGGCGGACGGGGTCGGCGTGGAGCGGGCGGCGGGCGGCGGGGCGGTCGCGGCCGGGGTGGTTGCGGCGGGGGCAGTCGGGTGAGGGTCGCCCTGCTCAACCCGGCGTGGGACTTCGCGGGGAGCATCTACTTCGGGTGCAGGGAGCCGCACCTGCCGGTGGAGCTGGGGGCGTGCCGCGTGCTGCTGGAGCGGGTGGGGCATTCGGTGCTGATGCTCGACGGCTTGTTGCAGGGCATGGATGCGGGCGCGATGGCCGAGGCGGTCGTGGCGTTCGGGGCGGAGATGACGGTGGTGACGACGGCGCCGTCGTACCTGTTCTGGCGGTGCGCGCAGCCGGAGCTGCGGGTGCCGCGGGCGATGGTCGAGGCGCTGGGCGGGCGGGGCGGCGTCGTGGTGGCGGTGGGGCCGCACGGGTCGTCCACGCCGGCGGCGACGCTGCGCAAGCTGGGGTGCGACGTCGTGGTGCGCGGGGAGTGCGAGGAGGCGGTGCTGGCGCTCGCCGACGGCGCGGTGGGGGGCGTGCTGCCGGGGACGGCGGTTTTGCGCGAGGGCGCTCTGGTGGCGCCGGGGGTGCCGCTGTCGGCGCGGTTCGTGGACCTGCCGGCGCTGCGGTGGCCGGATGCGTGGGTGCAGCGGCATCGGCATCACCATCATCGTTTCGATTCGCATCCGGACGTGGCGGGGGCGGAGGTGGAGGCGTCGCGGGGGTGTCCCTACACGTGCTCGTTCTGCGCGAAGATCGATTTCAGGGACAAGTACCGCAGGCGGGACCTGGGCGTGCTGATGGAGGAGATCGGGGCGCTGCAGGCGCAGGGGGTGGGGTACCTGTACTTCATCGACGAGATCTTCCTGCCGGATGCGGCGCTGCTGGGGGCGCTGGTGGCGATGGGGGAGGCCGGGCGGGGGGTGCAGTTCGGGGTGCAGACTCGCATCGACCTGTGGAAGCCGGAGATGCTGGCGCTGCTCGGGCGGGCGGGGTGCGTGTCGATCGAGGCGGGGGTCGAGAGCCTCACGGTCGAGGGGCGGGCGGCGCTCGACAAGCGGTGCAAGATGACGACGGAGGAGCTGGCGGACCGGCTGATCCTGGCGCGCCGGCACGTGCCGTTCGTGCAGGCGAACCTGATCGAGAGCAGCGGGGACGACGCGGAGATGGTCGTGGCCTGGCGCGACCGGCTGCGCGGGGAGGGGGTTTGGGCGAACGATCCGGTGCCGCTGTATCCGTATCCGAGCTCGCCGGACTACCGGAAGCTGTGGGGGGAGCCGGACGATCAGGCCTGGGAGAGGGCGCACGCGCACTACCTCGCGCAGTTCAGCCGGTTCTCGGACGTGCAGGGGGAGGCGCCGGTGGCGCTGCCGGCGCTGGAGGCGGCGTGCGGGTGCTGAGGGAAGCAAGGCCAGGGGCTCTGCCCCTGGACCCTGCCAAAGGCTCGCCTTTGGAAACCTGGGTCTGGAGCCTTTCTAATTTGTGCCGGTCCAGGGCGGCTCGCCCTGGCGGGTCCAGGGCAGAGCCCCGGCCTTCTCCTTGCGCCTGCTCCTGACCACGGACGCCGTCGGGGGCGTCTGGCGCTACAGCATCGAGCTTGCCGCGGGGCTGGGGTGGGACGTCACGCTGGGCGTGCTCGGGCCGGCGCCGTCGCTGTCGCAGCGGGCGGAGGCGGGCGGGCTGCGCATCGTGGAGACGGGGCTGCCGCTGGACTGGACGGCGCCGGACGCGGAGTCGCTGCGGCGGTCCGCAGAGGTTCTGGCCGGGCTGGCGGAGGAGCTGGGGGTGGAGGCGGTGCAGCTTCACGCGCCGGCGCTGGTGGGGGAGGCGGCGTGGCCGGTGCCGGTGGTGGCGGTGGCGCACTCGGATGTCGCGACCTGGTGGGCGGCGATGCGGGGGGGCGAGGTGGCGCCGGCGTTCGCGGGCAACGTGGCGGCGACGGCTTCGGGCCTGGCGCGGGCGGACATGGCGGTGGCGCCGAGCGTGGCCATGGCCGAGGCGCTGC
>CAXSER010000103.1:0-8297 GCA_964236315.1 uncultured Acetobacteraceae bacterium
GGTCCAGGGGCGGCTCGCCCCTGGCGGGTCCGGGCAGAGCCCGGCCTTGCTTCAGGCCGCCCCGCTGCTCCGCGACGCCATCTCCCGCGTGCCCTGGCTCAGCCCCGGCTCCGCCAGCACCCGCGCGAGGGCGTCGCGCATCAGCGCCTGCCGCCCCGCGTCCTGCCGCCGCCACGCCCCGAGCGGACCGACCATGCGCGCCGCCACCTGCCCGTTGATCCGGTCCACCGCGAGGATCGCGTCCGCCAGGAACGCGTAGCCGCTGCCGTCGGCGGCGTGGAACGCCACCGGGTTGCCCGACGCGAAGGCGCCGATCAGCGAGCGCATCCGGTTCGGGTTGCGCAGGTCGAAGTCCGGGTGGGCATACAGCGCCCGCACCCGCCCGATCGCCCCCTCGCGCGGCGACATCGCCTGGATCGAGAACCACTTGTCGAGCACCAGGTCGTCGTGGCGCCAGCGCGCATGGAACCCCACCAGCGCCGACTCCCCCTCCGGCCCGCCCGAGCCGGCGAGCACCATCAGCGCCGCCAGCACGTCGGTCATGCTGTCCCCGGCCGCGAACTGCGCGGCGGCGAGCGCGATGCCCGCGTCGCGGGTTGCGGCCTGTGGCGAGGCCAGGAAGTCGAGGCAGGTGTTGCGCAGCGAGCGGCGGCCGATCGACTCGCCGTCGATGCGGTACGGCCCGCCGTCCGCGAGCCGGACATAGGCGTCGTGCAGCGCACCCTCCAGCCCGGTGCCGATCGCGCCCTTCATCAGCTGGCGCGCGAGGTGCACGCCCTCGTGGTCGGCCACGGCCATGCGGTCCGCCACCACGCCCAGCCCCGGCAGCGCCAGCGCCTCCGCCGCGAACGCCGGGTCCGCGTCGGCACGGGCGAGGGTGGCGCGCGCCGCCTCGACCACGCCCCGGTCCGGCGCCGGCGCCTCGCCGCGCCGCAGCCCGTCGACCAGGCGGAGCAGCACGTCCGTCGCGTACTGCTGCCCGCTGTCCCAGCGCACGAACGGGTCGGTGTCGTGCGTGGCCAGGAAGCGCAGCGACGCCGGCGACAGCCCGCGCAGCTGCACCGGCGCGGAGAACCCGCGCAGCAGCGACGGCACCGGCCGCGCAGGCACGTCGTCGAACACGAAGTCCTGTGCCGACTCGCGCAGGTCGAGCAGCATCTCGCCGGGCGCCCCCGGGACCGCCGCCACCCGGCCGGCGCCGACTCGCGGCGTGAGCACCGCCCCGTCCTCGCCGAGCAGCGCCATCACGATCGGGATCTGCAGCGCCGCCTTCTCCGGCTGCCCCGGCGTCGGCTGCGTGGACTGCGCGAGATGCAGCGTGTAGCGCCGCGCGTCCGCGTCGTAGCTGTCCTCGACGCTGACCTCCGGCGTGCCGGCCTGCGCGTACCACGCGCGGAACGCCGACAGGTCGGTGCCCGAGGCGTCGGACATCGCGGCCACGAAGTCCTCGATGGTGACCGCCTGGTTGTCGTGGCGCGCGAAGTACAGGTCCATGCCGCGCCGGAACCCGTCCACGCCCACCAGGGTGCGGATCATGCGCACCACCTCGGCGCCCTTCTGGTAGATCGTCGCGGTGTAGAAGTTGTCGATGCGCACGTAGCTGTCCGGCCGCACCGGGTGGGCGAGCGGCCCGGCGTCCTCGGGGAACTGCCCCGCGCGCAGCCGCCGCACGTCGGCGACCCGCTTGACCGCGCGCGACCCCTGGTCGGCGGAGAACTCCTGGTCGCGGAACACAGTCAGCCCCTCCTTGAGCGAGAGCTGGAACCAGTCGCGGCACGTCACCCGGTTGCCCGTCCAGTTGTGGAGGTACTCGTGGGCGATCACCGTCTCGATGCCCTGGTAGTCGCTGTCGGTCGCGGTCTCCGGCCGGGCCAGCACGTACTTGGTGTTGAAGATGTTGAGGCCCTTGTTCTCCATCGCCCCCATGTTGAAGTCCGACACGGCGGCGATGTTGAACACGTCGAGGTCGTACTCGAGCCCGAACACCTCCTCGTCCCAGCGCATCGACGCCTTGAGCGCCGCCATCGCGTGGTCGCACCGGTCCTGGTCGCCCTGCCGCACCCAGATCGCCAGCGCCACGTCCCGGCCGGAGCGAGTCACGAAGCGGTCCTCCAGGCACACGAGGTCGCCGGCGACCAGCGCGAACAGGTAGGACGGCTTCGGATGCGGGTCTTCCCAGCGCGCCCAGTGCCGCCCGCCCTCCGCCTCGCCGCCATCGACCCGGTTGCCGTTGCTCAGCAGCACCGGGTAGCGCGCCCGCTCGGCGACCAGCGTCGTGGTGAACCGCGTCATCACGTCCGGCCGGTCGGGGAAGAAGGTGATGCGCCGGAACCCCTGCGCCTCGCACTGCGTGAAGAAGTTGCCGCCCGACACGTAGAGCCCGCTCAGCTCCGAGTTCGCCTCGGGCGAGATGCGCACCACCAGCTCCAGCTCGAAGGCGTCCGGCACGTCGTCGAGGTGCAGGTCGCCGTCCACGATACGCAACGCCGCCTTAGGCACCGCGACCCCGTCGATAGAGGCCTCCAGCAGCTCCAGCGCCTCCCCGTCCAGGTGCAGCCCGCCGCCGGGCGCCCCCTCCGCCGGGTTGCGGTGCAGCGCCAGGCGCGAGCGCACCGTGGTCGCCGCCGGGTCGAGCGCGAACACCAGGTCCACGCTGTCCACCAGGAAGGCCGGCGGGCGATAGTCGGCGCGCAGCGTCGCGGCCGGCGGGGCAGGAAGCAGGGGGGCGTGCTGGCTGTCGGTCATCGGGGCGGGCTCCGGGTCTGGCGTCCCCGGAGTTTTCCGCCGCACCGCGGAGGATGTCGAGGGCAAGACAAGCAGGGCCGGGCTCTGCCCGAACCCGCCACCGTAGGAAGCCGCCCCTGGACCGGCCTCACTCAAGTAATGGATTCCAAAGGCGAGCCTGTGGCGGAGTTTGAGGCAGAGCCTCAACCTTGCCCTACGCCACCCAAAGCCCCCGCGCCCGGTGCCAGTCCTCGATCGACTGCGCCGGCAGCTCGTCGAACGCCTCGTCCCCGGGGGCGATATCCGCCCGCACCCAGTCCGGCCGGAAGCGCAGCATGATGTGCACCCGCGAGGGCGCCGCCGGCAGCGCCGTGTCGATCGCCGAGGCCAGCGGGTGCACCAGCTCCGGCCAGCGCGGGTCGAACAGCCACAGCGCGGTGGCGCAACGCTCGCACGCATGGCGCTCGGCCGGGCTGGGTCCGGTGTCGAGCGCCGCGTGCCAGACGCGGGTGCGCCCGAACCGGCGCAGGGTGCGTGCGTCGGCGCCGAGGTTGATCGCGGCCCCCGCACCGCCCGCCGTCTTGCGGCAGATCGAGCAGTAGCAGAGCTGGTACGGCACGGGGGTGTGGCTCGCGACCTCGAAGCTCACTGCGCCGCAGCGACACGATCCGCGGAGCTGGACGGGCATCGCGGACTCACCCGGCCCAGTGCGCCGGCACCCACGCCCAGCGCCCGCCGTCCAGGCTCCACCAGCCGTCGGCCCAGCGCGTGTGGCCGGCCTGCTCGATGTAGCGGCCGGACACGTACTGGTAGGTCGAGCCGGTCCAGTCGTAGTGCGCGGGCTGCCACACCAGCGGCACGGCGCTCACCGGCGGCAGCGGCCGCGGGTCGGCGGGCAGGGCAGGGACCGGCGGGTTGGGGTTGCCGGCGACGACCTGCGGCGCGGCACAGCCGGCGAGCGCGAGAAACGAGGCGGCGGCAAGACCAAGACGGAGCATGGGACATGTCCTCGTTCCGTGGAGGGTCAGTCCGCAGCAGCATGGCCGCACCGGGCGAAGGCAGCAAGCAAGCATGGGCTCTGCCTCCGGTGCCCATTCCAATGGCCCAAGCGGGCCATCGGAACCTTCGGGCATCTCCGCCCAGACCCGCCAGAGGCTGGTCCTCTGGACCGCCTTAACTCAAGGGAAGGCGATCCAAGGGCCCAGCCCTTGGCGGAGTTTGAGGCAGAGCCTCAACCCTGCTTTGCCGCGCCCTAAGCCGGCACCAGGATCGTGACCGCCGCCTGCGCCGCGATGCCCTCGCCGCGCCCCGTGAACCCCAGCCGCTCCGACGTGGTCGCCTTCACCGAGATCCGGTCGATCGCGGTGCCGAGCAGCTCCGCCAGCCGCGCGCGCATGGCCGGCGCGTGCGGGGTGATCTTCGGCCGCTCGCACACCAGGGTGACGTCGGCGTTGCACAGCACGCCGCCGCGCGCCGCGATGCGCCCCGCCGCGTGGCGCAGGAAGCGGGCGCTGTCCGCGTCCTTCCACTCGCCCTCGGTGGGCGGGAAGTGCCGCCCGATGTCGCCCTCGGCGAGCGCGCCGTAGATCGCGTCGCACAGGGCGTGGATGCCGACGTCGGCATCGGAGTGGCCGTCCAGCCCGCGCTCGTGCGGCACGGTCACTCCGCACAGGACGAGCGCGCGCCCCTCGACGAGGACGTGGACGTCGTAGCCGGTGCCGACGCGCGGCTGCATCGGGGCGGCGAGCAGGCGTTCCAGGCGCACGAGGTCCTCCGGGTGGGTCAGCTTGACGTTGTCCTCGTGCCCCGCGACCACGGCGACCGGGTGACCGCAGGCCTCCAGCAGCGCCGCGTCGTCGGTGGCGCCGGAACGGGGCGAGTCGCGGTGGGCGGCGAGCAGGGTCGCGAAATCGAAGGCCTGCGGCGTCTGGGCGCGCACCAGGCCGTCGCGCGGCACGGTGGCCAGAATGCGCCCGGCCTCGACCCGCTTCAGCGTGTCGCCGACGGGCACCGCAGGGATCGCGCCGCGATGGTCCGCCAGCGCCGCAAGCAGGGCCTCGAAGGTGCCCGGCGGGATGTGCGGGCGCGCGGCGTCGTGGACCAGCACGACGTCGGGCCGGTGCGGCGCCAGCGCCTCGAGGCCGGCGCGCACGCTGTCCTGCCGCTCCAAGCCGCCGGGCACGCAGGGCAGGTGCTCCAGGCCCGCAAGCGCGGCGTCGACGGCGGCCGGATCGCCCACCGGCTGCAGCAGGCTGCACCCGGCGAGCAGGGCCTCGGCGGCGTGGCGGATGACCGGGCGCCCGTGCAGGGTCGCGTACTGCTTGGGGAGGGCGGTCCCGAAGCGGGTGCCGGTTCCGGCGGCGACGAGAAGACCGGCGATGCGCATGGCCGGAGCAATGCCGCCGGCGGGCGGAACCCGTCAAGCGGCAAGGCTGCCCCTGCCGGTGCCAGAACCCGCCGAGCGCCGCGCCGCCGCCCCGGCACCGGAGAGGGCCGTGCCCGGCGTCCCGTGCCTCCGCCGAGGACCCCACCGCTCGGCCTGCGTCACGCCGCAGCACGCGCCGTCTCGCCTCGCGGGAATCCCGGCCTCACAGCGCCTGCGGTGATTGCGCTTTGCCCGGCACCGGGCTAGTTTGCCTAATTCATGAGCAACATTGCAGAACTGCCTCCGACCCGTCCGCTCGCGCCGATCTGCCTGGGCGGCGGGGTGCGGATCGACACGCCGGTGATCCTGGCGCCGATGTCGGGCGTCACCGACCTGCCGTTCCGCCAGCTCGCGCGGGCCGAGGGCGCGGGCATGGTGGTCTCCGAGATGATCGCCTCCTGGGCGATGGTGCGCGAGAACCGCACCACGCTGCGCATGGCGGAGATGGAGGGCGCCGGGCCGGGCCGCCCGAACGCCCTGCAGCTCGCCGGCTGCGACCCGGCGGCGATGGCGGAGGCCGCGCGCATCGGCGTGGCCCGTGGCGCAGAGGTGATCGACGTCAACTTCGGCTGCCCCGTGCGCAAGGTCGCCGTGGGCCAGCAGGCCGGCTCCGCCCTGATGCGCGACGAGGCCGCCGCCGCACGGCTGCTCGACGCCACCGTGCGCGCGGTCGACGTGCCGGTGACGCTGAAGATGCGCATGGGCTGGGACCATTCGAGCCTGAATGCGCCGGCGCTAGCCCGCATCGCCGAGGGCTGCGGCATCCGCATGGTCACCGTGCACGGCCGCACGCGACAGCAGTTCTACACGGGACGCGCGGACTGGCGGTTCGTGGCCACGGTGAAGCAGGCGGTATCGATCCCGGTGGTGGTCAACGGCGACATCCTCACGCTCGACGACGCGGCCGAGGCGTACGCGCAGTCGGGCGCGGACGGGGTGATGATCGGCCGCGGCTGCTACGGCCGCCCGTGGCTGCCGGCGCAGGTCGCCCGCTTCCTGCGCACCGGCGAGCGCGTGCCCGACCCGTCGCTGACGCAGCAGCGCGACATCCTGCTGCGCCACTACGCCGCGATGCTGTCCTACTTCGGCATCGAGGCCGGCACCCGCCTGGCCCGCAAGCACGTGTCCTGGTACTCGCGCGGCCTGCGCGGCTCCGCGGAGTTCCGCGACGCGATGAACCGGCTCGACGATCCCGCGCGCGTCGTGGCCCTGGTCGGGGCGTTCTACGACCAGGTCGCCACGTGGCAGGCGGAGGGCGCGGGGCAGGAGCCCGGCGACGGCGGGCAGGCCGCCCCACGGGCGGTCGCGGCATGAGGGGCAAGGCGCTGGCGCTGGTGCAGCCTGCGGCGCGCGGCGCAGAGCACGAGGCGCAGGCGCTGCTGTCGGCGCTGCCGGTGCCGGTGATGTCGCTCGACGCCGAGGACCGGTTCTGCCACGCGAACTCCGCCGCAGAGCAGTTCCTCGGCGTGTCGCTGACCCAGCTGCGCCAGCTCCGGCTGCAGGACATGCTTCCTGCCGACTCCCCGCTGTTCCTGCTGCTCGGCCAGGTGCGCCAGGACGGCGTCACGGTGAGCGAGCACGAGATCACCCTGGAGAGCCCGCGCCTGAGCCGGCGCCAGGTGACGGTGCGTGCGGCGCCGCTGCCGGACGAGACGGGCGGCGTGGTGCTGGTGCTGCAGAACAGCGCCACGGTGCGCGCCCTCGACCAGCAGCTCGGCTTCCGCAACGCGGCGCGCTCGGTGGCGGGGATGGCGGCGATCCTGGCGCACGAGGTGAAGAACCCGCTGTCCGGCATCCGCGGCGCCGCCCAGCTGCTGGAGAACACCGTCTCACCAGAGGACCGTGAGCTGGCCGAGCTGATCCGCGACGAGGCCGACAGGATTCGCGACCTGGTTGACAGGATGGAAGTCTTCGGGGAGCGCCCGATCGAGCGTCGCGCGGTCAACATCCACCGCGTGCTGGAGCACGTGCGGCTGCTGTCGCAGAGCGGCTTCGCGGCGCACCTGCGCTTCGCCGAGCTGTACGACCCCTCGCTGCCGCCGGTGTGGGGCAACCGCGACCAGCTGGTGCAGGTGCTGCTGAATCTCGTGAAGAACGCGGCGGAGGCGATCACCGGCTCGGACCGCTACGCCGAGGAGACCAGCGGCGAGATCACCCTGATCACCGCCTACCAGCACGGCGTGCGGCTGGCCGCGCCGGGCGGCAAGCGGCGCGTCGACCTGCCGCTGCTGGTGATCGTGCGCGACAACGGTCCCGGCATCCCCGAGGACATCCGTCCCAGCCTGTTCGACGCCTTCGTGACCTCAAAGCCGTCCGGCAGCGGCCTCGGCCTGGCGATGGTGGCCAAGATCGTCGGCGACCACGGCGGACTGATCGAGGTGGAGAGCCGCCCCGGTAGGACTGAGTTCCGCCTGCACCTGCCCGTGCTGGTGGAGGAGGCCGGCGACGGCCCGTGAGGGCGGCGGCGGCCCGATCGTCGGACAGCGTCGGACGGGACACGCCGGCGCGGCCGGACCGGTGCCGGACCGCCGTGCGCGCACGGCCACAGGCCGGCCGGGCCCGGGCCGTCGGCGCCGGACCGCACACGCATGCATGAGGATGCCGCGATGAACCCGCCGACCGTGCTGATCGCCGACGACGACCGCTCGATCCGCACCGTGCTGACCCAGGCGCTGGGCCGCTCCGGCTACCAGGTGCGCAGCACCGGCAACGCCGCGACGCTGTGGCGCTGGGTGGAGGACGGCGAGGGCGACCTCGTGATCACCGACGTGGTGATGCCCGACGAGAACGGCCTCGACCTGATCCCGCGCATCCGCCGCATCCGCCCGGAGCTGCGCGTGGTGGTGATGAGCGCGCAGTCCACGCTGCTCACCGCGGTCAAGGCGACGCAGCGCGGCGCCTTCGAGTACCTGCCCAAGCCGTTCGACCTGAAGGAGCTGCTCGCCGTGGTGGCGCGCGCCCTGCAGGGACCGCTGCCGGCACCGGCGACGAGCCCGGAACCGAAGGACACCGAGGAACGTCTTCCTCTGATCGGCCGCAGCCAGGCGATGCAGGAGATCTACCGGGTGATCGCCCGGCTCACGACCGCCGACCTCACGGTGATGGTCCACGGCGAGAGCGGCACCGGCAAGGAGCTGGTGGCGCGCGC
>CAXSER010000104.1:0-8292 GCA_964236315.1 uncultured Acetobacteraceae bacterium
CGAGGTGCACGTCGAGGTCCGCGGGCACTGCGGCCTCGATCTGGTCCAGGAACGCCCGGAACTCCGTCGAGCGGTGACGTCCCTGGCAGGTGCCGATCACCGTGCCCGCCTTCACGTCGAGCGCGGCGAACAGGTCGGTCGTGCCATGGCGCTTGTAGTCGTGGCTGCGCCGTTCGATCTGGCCGGGCCGCATCGGCAGGACAGGGGCAGTGCCCTCGATGGCCTGGATCTGTGGCTTCTCGTCAAGACACAGCACCAGGGCGCGATCGGGTGGGTTGAGATACAGCCCGACCACGTCGCGCACCTTGTCGACGAAGGCAGGGTCGCGCGACAGCTTGAAGGTCTCGCTGCGGTGCGGCTGCAGGCCGAAGGCCCGCCAGACCCGCGACACCATGGTCTGGCTCATGCCGACCCTGCGGGCCATCTCGCGTGTCGACCAGTGGGTCGCGCCTGCAGGCTGTTCCTCCAGCGTGAGCGTGATCATCCGCTCGACCGCCTCGTCGCCCACCCGGCGTGGTGCCCCGCTGCGGGGCGCATCCACCAGGCCGTCCAGCCGGTGCGCCAGGAAGCGCTGCCGCCAGGTGATCACGTTCTGCCGGCTGACCCCGAGGTGCGCGGCGATCGCCTTGTTGGTCGTCTGCGGCTCGGCGTCGGCCGCCAGCACGATCCGCGCCCGCGTCACTGCCGCCTGGCCCGCACCCCGTCGCCTGACAAGCCGTCGCAAGAACTCGCGCTCCTCGGCCGTAAGCACGATCGAAGCCGGTTTTGGTCCACGCGCCACCGCTGCCTCCTGCCAGAGGCACCCGAGCCTAGACCCCTGACAGGCGTCAGAGAACTTCTAACTCGCACCACTAGGCGGCATCGCTGCGATCCGGAGTGGGCTGTTTAATCCCCAGGATGTTGGTGCTGAGGCCAAGCGTAAGATGCTCTTCGAGGCCATTGTCCAGCATGATGCGCCAGATGAAGACCGAGCCGTCCGGCGAGTTCATCCGTTTCGTGCTGACGACCCCAGCAGTCGGCAGCAAGGTCGGTAAGGTTACGCAGAAGGTGATCGACGCGAATCGCGAGGGTATCCAAGCGGCCATGGAGGCGTTTGTCGCGCAGGAAGCACTATCGCGCTTCGGCTTCTCTGCGAAGGACGTGATGCGTGCGGCCTCCGAGATTCCAACATCGGTGGTGCCTGTTGCGCCGCCAGCAGTGGAGCCCGAGATCGACGGCGTAGCCTCCACCGAGCGGGAAATCGCTGCCTTCGACTATGCGAAAATCGGCTGTTCTTCTTAGTGAAGGATGAATCCCTCTTCGCTGAAGTCAGCAAACTAGCGATTAAGAAGAATAAAACCTCCATGCGAGTGTTCCTAAATCGGCCGAATAGTGGGTCGGTCTTCGACTACCGTGAGCCTCGCAATGGGCCGCCCATTGTGCAGTTTCCGGCGCTCGAAGATGGTGATGTCGAGTTCACGCCGTCGCCCAAGCTGGACGATTGCTTGTTGAAGGCGTTCAAGCGGCGCGCGGCTGGCGGAACGGATGCTAGCGGCAAGCCACAGCAATGCGGGTCATCACAGGTGGGGCGAACTCCGAAGTTGCCTGACCTGGTGCCCGAAAGACTTGATCTGCCGGACACGCCTGTTCCGTCAATGGCGGCAGAGCGGTTCCGGTTCCTGGTCTAATAATTCAGCCCATTGACCTTGCGGAAAATGACCCGCTGCCCGGTGCGCGCTGACAGGCGGTCCTCGCCCGGCGTCACGGTCGCGCGCGCACTCCCCTGCCGCGGCAAGGACGCGCCGGCACGGACGCTGCGAGTGCCGCACGGCGGAGACCCCGGCCCGGCCACGCCGGACGAACCTCCACCGTGCCCCGGCCACGACCGTCCCCGCCCGCGCCGGATCGAAGGCCGTGTCCCTCAGCTCCGCGACATCGCAGGCACCCTGCGTCCGGGCGCACCTGCCCGGTCGCCCTCGGCAGTGGCGCCCGATGCGCGCGATGACGGCGCCCGGTCATGGCCCGGCGCCGGGCCGGGTGGCGGACGTTCGGCCCGCCCGTGCCCGTCCCGCTCCGCCTCCGGGCTGCCGCCCAGGGCACAGCCGTCGAGGCAGGAGAGGCTTCCCGGCCCCGTCTGCGTCGCCCTGCCGTCCCGCATCCGCCACAGCCCCGAGGACAGCGTCCTCCACTGCCGCGTCCGCGACGGCCCGGGATCCGCCGGCGCGTCCTGGGGCGCGGCCCCGGTTCGCTGGCTGAGCTGGTGACAGATGAGGCTTGCGAGGCTGTCGATGTTCGGGGCGTTAGACATGATGATGCCTGTTGGGTGTCGCATCGCGGCGACGGGTTGAGGGTTGCAGGGCACGACGCGGACCCCCCAGGACGCCATGACGGCACCTGGAACAGGCTCGGCGGTTGGTTCGGCAGGGGGCAGGACGGTGGGAAGCGGTCACCGGCAAACCGAGCCTATGTCGTTTCATTTTCGATTGCAACCTGCATCATTGCCCAATTCGCGAGGAATATCCCGCGACTGAGACAGGCCGGCGGCTGGTGCGAAGGCGCGGACGATCACGCCGCAGGACGCGGCCGGACGCGGCAGGACCACCCCGACCACGGCCCAGGGAGAGCCCCCGCGCCGCCCGCCGGGTGTCAGCGCGGCGCCACCCCGAGGGCGAGCAGCTTCCTGGTCAGCTCGTCCAGGCTGACGCTGCCCTTGTTCAGCACCTGGTTCGCGCCGCGCAGCCGCCGCCGGTCCTCCAGGGTGAGGCTGAGCGAGGTCAGCACCACCACCGGGACGGTGCCGCACCCCGGCCGCTGCCGCAGCCGCTCGATGAACTCGAAGCCGTCCATCACCGGCATCGCCAGGTCGAGCAGGATCACCCGCGGCAGCGCCCGCGCCACGTGCTCCAGCGCGTCCTGCCCGTCGTGCGCCTCGGCCACGCTCCAGCCGTGCCTCTCCAGCACGTGGCGCAGGCGCAGGCGGGTGTCGGCGTCGTCGTCGACCACGAGCACGTCGCCCTCCGCGCTGCGGAAGCGGTCCATGACCAGGCCGAGGCGGGTCCAGTCCACCGGCTTCATGATGTAGTCCGCGGCCCCGAGCGTGGAGGCCAGCGCGCGCTGCTCGAGGAAGGTCACCATGACCACGGGGATTGCGGACAGCGCGGGGTCGGCCTTCAGCGCGCCGAGCACCGACCACCCGTCCATGCCGGGCATGGTGACGTCGAGCAGGATGACGTGCGGGCGCAGCGCCCTGGCCAGCGCCAGCCCGGCCGCGCCGTCGGCAGCGGCGCGCGCCGCATAGCCGGTGCGCTCCAGGAAGCGGCCCATCAGCTCGCGCTGCGTGGCGTCGTCGTCGATCACCAGCACCAGCTCGCGCCCCTCGGCCTGCGCCGTCCCCGGCCCGGGCTCCGGCTCCGCGACGGCTACCGGCAGCGTCGCCGGCACGCGCACGAGGAAGGTGCTGCCCGCCCCTGGCGCGCTGCGCACCCCGACCTCGCCGCCGAGCAGCTCGCCGAACGCCCTGGTCAGCGACAGGCCCAGCCCGGTGCCGCCGAACCGGCGGGTGGTCGAGGCGTCGGCCTGCTGGAAGCGCTGGAACAGCCTGGCCATCTGCTCCTCCGACATGCCCAGGCCGGTGTCGGCGACGGAGAACACCATCCAGTCCGCACCCTCCGGCCCGGGCTCGCGGCTCGCCGAGAGGGTGATCAGGCCGCCCTCGGTGAACTTCGCGGCGTTGCTCAGCAGGTTGAGCAGGATCTGGCGCAGCCGGGTGATGTCGGAGTGCATGGCGCCGACGTCGCCCGCCAGCCTGACCTCGAGCCGGTTGTCCTTCTTGCGCACCAGCGCCTCCGCGGTGGCCGCGACCTCGCGCACCATGTCGGCGACGTCGAAGCCCTCCGCGAAGGTCTCCATCCTGCCGCTCTCGACCTTGGACAGGTCGAGCACGTCGTTGATCAGCCCCAGCAGGTGGCGGGCGTTGGTCTCGACCTTGCGGATGTCGCGCACCACCTCGTCGGGGCCCGCGCCGTCCTCGACCTCCTCGACCAGCATCTCCGCGTAGCCGATGATCGCCGACAGCGGCGTGCGCAGCTCGTGGCTCATGTTGGCCAGGAACAGGCTCTTCGCCCGGTTGGCGCCCTCCGCCTCCTCCAGCGCCAGCGCCTGGCTGCGCTCGGCGTCGCGCAGCGCGGTGATGTCGGTGGCGGTGCCGAACCAGCCGATGACGCTCTCCTGGCCGCCGCCCTCCTCCGCCGCGGCGCGGATCGGCAGCGCGCGCGACAGGAACCAGCGGTACGACCCGTCGGCCGCGCGCAGCGGGAACGTGTCCTCCCAGTCGGCACCGGTGGCCAGGCTGGCGCGCAGCGTGGCCTCGACCCGCTCGACGTGGTCGGGATGGTGCACGACGGTCCAGCCGGACGCCGCCATCTGCCGCGGCGTGGTGCCGGTGAACGCGTGCCAGCGGTCGTTGCACCAGGTGATCCGGCCGGCGGCGTCGCCCATCCACGACAGCTGCGGCATGGCGTTGGCGATGGTGCGGAAGCGCGCCTCGCTCCTGCGCAGGTCGCTGGCGATCTGGTGGCGCTCCAGGGCGCGCCCCATCATCTGGCCGAGCACGGTGGTCGCCTCCAGCAGCGTGGCGTCGGCCTCGATGGCGTCGTGGTCGTAGAACTCGACCACCCCGGTGATCGCCTGCCCCATGCGCACGGGGAACGCGATGCCGCTGCGCAGGCCGCGCCGGGCCGCGTCGACCAGCCGGGCATCCGACGCCTCGCCGGCGAGGTCCGCGACGTGGACGCACTCCTGCGCCAGCCACGCCCGCGCCGCCAGCCCGCCCGGGCCGTCGCCGGACAGCCCCGCCTCGATGCCCGCCAGGCCGGAGAGGCCGGCGCCGAGCCCCGGCTCCGCGGCCCGCCACGTGCCGGCCAGGCGCAGCGCGCCAATCCCGTGCGCGCCAATCCCGTGCACGCCGGTCCCGTGCACGCCGGTCCCGTGTGCGCCGGTCCCGTGCACGTCGGTCCCGTGTGCGCCAGTCCCGTGCGCGCCAATCCCGTGCACGCCGGTCCCGTGCACGTCGGTCCCGTGCGTGCCGCCCCCGTGTGCGCCCTCTTCGTGTGCGCCGGCCCCGCTCCCCTGCGCGCCCGTGCCGGTCCCGTCCTGGCACCAGTACAGGCCGACGTCCCAGCCGAAGCCGGTGCCGATCGTGCGCAGGATGCGCGCCAGCATCTCGTCGCGCCCGACGGCCTCGGCCATCACCTGGCTGACGGCGTGCTGCACCGCCAGCCTGACCCTGGCGTCCTGGCGCACGACGTTCTCGGCGAAGGTGACGACGCTGCCGGTCGCGCGCACCCCGTCCGTCACCGGGAACGACGAGTACTCGGCGAAGAACGAGCTGCCGTCGCGCCGCCACAGCAGCTCGTTCTCCAGCCGCACCGGCCGGCCGCTGTGCCCGGTGTGCAGCAGCGGGCACTCCGCCTGCGGGAACACGCTCCCGTCCGGCCTCGTGTGGTGGATCGCCTCGTGCATGTTGCGCCCGACCAGCTCGTCGGCGTGGCCGTAGCCCAGGATGCGCACGGCGGCGTCGTTGGCGAACAGGCAGCGCCCGAGCGTGTCGACGCCGTACACCCCGTCGCCGAGGGCGTTCAGGTACGCCCACGGCGCCAGCTCTGCGGCCATCTCGTCCAACTCGGCTCTCCTGCGTCCTGCCTGGCAGCCACGGGCCCGAGGCCGACGCGCGGGCACCGCCCGTTGGCTAGCATGCGGGCGCGCGGTCCGCCGAACACGTCTGCGTCCGCGACGCCGCCCCCGGTCGCCCCGGCCGCGCGCGACCCGACGCGCAGCCGGGCGCGGCCGTGCGTCAGCCCGCCAGCTGCCGGTTCCAGTTCCTCGCCTCGGGGCGCAGGCGGGAGAACCCGGCGCCGCTCTCGCGGGCGAGCTCGTGCATCCTGCAGGCGCGCAGCTCGCCCTCGCGGTCCGCGCCGCCGGCCCACACCAGCTCCACCTGCCCCGAGAGCAGCACCTGCAGCGCCTTGCGCGTGCTCGGCGCGTCCCCGCCGCCCGTGGAGGCGTACAGCGTGCCGACCTGCCACCCCTCGATGCTGGCCAGGCTCAGGGCGTCGATCACGCTCTCCGTCACCGCGATCCGTGTGGTGTCGATGTGCTCGCCCACCCTGAACAGGGACTTGCCCGCCTGCGCGCTGAAGCCCCTGCAGCGCGGGCCGCGCATCTCCCAGCCGGTGATCTGCCCGCCCGCCCCCTGGTGCATGGCCCAGATGGTCCCGTCGGCGCCCTCGCGCAGCCCGCCGCCGAACAGCGCGTTGTTGAGGCTGAAGGCGGGCACGCGCCGCACCCTGACCAGGTAGTTCCACCCGGGGGAACCGGCCGCGAGCAACGGCGCCCTGCGCCACATCCGTCTGACGTCCGCCGAGAACATTCCCGCTCCTTGACCCGCGCCCGCACGCCCGGCGCCCCGCCTCCGGGTCCGCGCCGCACGCAGGCGCAGCGCGCGACGCCGCCCATGCCGGGGCGCCCATCACCCACCGCACCCACGCCGACCCCGCGCAGGCCGGACCGACCCGCGCGACCGGCATGCGGCGATCCGCCGCCGGCGCCTGCCTGGCGTCGCGATCGTGCCCGCCACGCGCCGGGCCCGCGATCGACCCCGTCCCGCCCTCCGGTCGGGCCGGGCGCGGGACCGGACCCGCGCTCCCGCGCCCTGTCCCATCGCCGGCCCACCGGACCGGAGCGGTCCATGCCCCGGCAGGTGCCCGTCCGAGAATGGCTTGGTGGTAAGGGGTTCTGTCAAGATCGAACCCGAACCCCACGCATCCCGGCGCGCCGGCCGCCCCGTCTGGCCAGGACGGACGATCGATGGTCCTCTCCGGCACCGCGCCCCGCCCCGTGCGCCACCGCGGCGTGGCGGCGCGTCGGCCGGACCGGCGGCATGACCGCGCGGCATGGCGGGCCGCGACACGCGGAAGGAAAACCCGCTGCAGGAGGACGCGATGACCGACGACGACGGCACGATCCGGGTGAACCGCGCGCCGGTGCTCACCCTGTGGGCGGCGATCGTCGCCGAGCGACTCGGCCACGACGAGGCGGCCGCGATCACCCTGGGCCGCGCCGTGGCCGGGGCGAGCGCGCGCGTGAAGGCGCGCTCGATCGGCCTGGAGGAGCGGCGCGACGACACGGCCGCCGCGCCGGCACAGCCCGCGCGCACCGTCCGCCTGCTCGGCCGCGAGATCCCGGTCGTCGAGCACGCCGGCAGCGACCACGCCCTGGACCACGGCCGAGCCGCCTCGCCGCAGGCCGCGCGCGCCTACGTCGAGAAGGCGTTCGGCGCCCGCCTGCCCGCGGTGCGGCGCGCGATGGAGACGCTGGCCGACTCGCTGCCGCCGGACGAGCTGAACCGCACCGGCTTCCGCCTCTACGAGGCGTTCCGCCCCGAGGTGCCGCCGGGCACGAAGGGCTGGGGCGCCAGGGGCGTGCTGGACCTCGCACGGATCGGGCGCGCCGCCTCGTGAGCCCCGACGCGACGCCGGACGACCCGACACATCGCCGCGTCGCCGCCCGCCACGGCGGCACCGCCGCCGACCCGGCCACCGACCCGGCCGCCGCGACGCGCCAGGCGGCCGAGGCGGACCGCGCCTTCCTCGGCCACCCGCGCGCCCTCGCCGTCCTGGCCGGCACCGAGGGCTGGATCAGCTTCTCGTTCTACGGGATGCAGTCGCTGCTGGTGCTCTACATGTCCGCCCGGCTGCTGCAGCCCGGCCACGTCGAGCACGTGCTCGGCTTCGCCCCGTTCCGCGCGGCACTCGGCGCCGTCTACGGCCCGCTCGGCGTGCAGCCGCTGGCCGCCGCCATCATGGGGCTCTACGCGGCGCTGGTCTTCGCCACCCCGACCCTGGGCGGCCTGGTGGCGGACCGCCTGCTCGGCCGCACCCGCGCCGTGGTGCTGGGGTGCGTGCTGATGACCGCGGGCCACTTCCTGATGGCGTTCGAGGCCACGTTCCTCGCGGCCCTGGCCTGCCTGGTCGCGGGCATGGGCCTGGCCGGCACCCTCAAGGCGCAGGTCGGCGCGCTGTACGGCCCGGGCGACATGCGCCGCGCCGACGCCTTCCAGCTCTACTCGCTGGCGGTCAACGTCGCCGTCATCCTGGCGCCGCTGGTGTGCGGCACGCTGGGCGAGTCGTACGACTGGCAGTGGGGCTTCGCCGCCGCCGGCACCGGCATGCTGCTCGGGCTCGCGACCTACCTCGCCGGCCGCCGCCTGCTGCCGCCCGAGCCGCCCCGCGCCAGGGGCCGCACGGGCACGGCGGC
>CAXSER010000105.1:0-8229 GCA_964236315.1 uncultured Acetobacteraceae bacterium
GGTTGAGGCTCTGCCTCAAACTCCGCCAAAGGCTCGCCTTTGGAAACCTGGACTCGAGTGAAGCCGGTCCAGGGGCGGCTCGCCCCTGGCGGGTCCGGGCAGAGCCCGGCCTTGCTTGCTTCACGGACGCCGCCCCCTCCACGCCTCTCCGGAGCACCCCGAGATGACCAAGATCCGCCTGACGCAGGACGACGTGCTGATCGTCGGAGCCGGCCTCGCCGGCCTGCTGACGGCGCTGCACCTGGCGCCGCGCCCTGTGACGATCCTGACCGCCGGCGCCCTCGGCACGCTGTCGTCGAGCGCCTGGGCGCAGGGCGGCGTCGCCGCCGCCGTCGGCCCCGACGACAGCACCGAGCTGCACCTCGCCGACACGCTGGCCGCCGGCGCCGGCCTGTGCGACCCCGCCGCCGCCCGCCGCATCGTCGAGGCCGGCCCCTCCGTGATCGAGACGCTGGCGCACTACGGCACCCGCTTCGACCGCGACGGGACCGGCGCGCTCCGCGTCGGCCTGGAGGCCGCGCACTCGCGCCGCCGCATCGTGCACGCCACCGGCGACGGCGCCGGCCGCGAGATCGTCCGCGCCCTGGTCGCGGCCGTGCAGGCCAAGCCGTCGATCACCGTGCTGGAGGGCCTGTCCGCCCGCCGCCTGCTGCTCGATCCTGTTGCATCAGAGGGGGGCCGCGTCTGCGGCGTCCTTGCCCAGCGCCGCGGCGAGAGCGTCGTGCTGCGCGCCTCCCGCGTGGTGCTCGCCACCGGCGGCGTCGGCGGCCTGTTCCGCCACACCACCAACCCGTCCGGCGCGTACGGCGCGGGCATCGCCATGGCCGCGCTGGCCGGCGCCGCCCTGCGCGGCATGGAGTTCGTGCAGTTCCACCCCACCGCGCTCGACGTTGGCCGCGACCCCATGCCCCTGGTCAGCGAGGCCGTGCGCGGCGAGGGCGCGACCCTGATCGACGACAGCGGCGCCCCGGTGATGGCCGGCTTCGCGCGTGGCGACCTGGAGCCCCGTGACGTCGTGTCGCGCGAGGTCTGGCGCGTGCTGGCGTCCGGCGGCAACGTGCGCCTCGACGCCACCCGCATTCCCGACTTCGCCGCCCACTTCCCGGCGATCCACGCCTTCTGCCGCACCGCCGGCCTCGACCCGTCGACGCAGCCGATCCCGGTCCGCCCGGCCGCGCACTACCACATGGGCGGCGTCGCCGTGGACGCGCACGGCCGCACCAGCGTTCCCGGCCTGTGGGCCTGCGGCGAGGTGGCCAGCACCGGCCTGCACGGCGCCAACCGCCTGGCCAGCAACTCCCTGCTGGAGGCCTCCGCCTGCGCCCGCTTCGTCGCCGACGACCTCGCCACCACCACGCCCTGCACCGCGCCCACGCCCGACCAGCCGCTCACCCCCGCCGACCTGGCGTTGCCGACCGTCGCCCGCATCGTCCCCGGCCCGCGCCGCGCGGCCGCCGACATGGCCGCCCGCCGCCCCTCGCCCCAGGCCACCCAGGACGACGCCGCCGGCAGCGCCCCCCCGCGCCCCGACATCCTCGCCCCCGCCGACGCCGCCACCATCCGCCCGCTGGTCTCGCGCGCCCTCGGCGTGCTGCGCGACGAGCACGGCCTGCGCGAGTGCGTGCTCGCCCTGCTCCCCCGCGTCGAGGCAGAGGACGCCGCCTCCGACCCCGCCCGCGTCGCCCTGCTGATCGCCGTGGCCGCCCTGCGGCGCGCCGAGTGCGCCGGAAGCCACTGGCGCACCGACGCCGCGCAGGCCGGTGCCGCAGGCATGCAGGGAGGCGCCGCGAACACGCAGGACGGCGCGACCGCCGCACAGGACCGCTCCGCCATGCCCCTTCCCCTGTTGACCCTGGACGAGGCCCTCGCCGCTGCCCGCGCCCTGCGCGACGCCACCCTCCTGCGCGACGCCGCTGCCGTGCCGCACGCGCCACTCGCCCGGAGGGCCTGAGCCATGCCCCTCTGCCCCCTGCCGACCGTGATGCTCGAGCCCCTGGTGCGCGCCGCCCTGCTGGAGGACCTCGGCCGCGCCGGCGACCTCACCACCGACGCCATCGTCCCCCGCGACCTGCTGACCACCACCGTCCTTGCCGCCCGCCAGCCCGGCGTCGTCGCCGGCCTCGACCTCGCAGTCCTCGCCTTCCGCCTGGTCGCCCCCGAGATCGCCGTCGACATCCACATTCCCGACGGCGGCCACCTGCGCCCAGGCGACACCATCGCCACCGTCCGCGGTCCCGCCCACGGCGTGCTCACCGCCGAGCGCGTCGCCCTGAACTTCCTCGGCCACCTGAGCGGAGTCGCCTCCGCCACCGCCTCGATCGCCGACGCCCTGGCCCACACCCGCACCCGCGTCACCTGCACCCGCAAGACCATGCCCGGCCTGCGCGCGGTGGAGAAATACGCCGTGCGCGCCGGCGGCGGCTCCAACCACCGCTTCGGCCTCGACGACGCCGTGCTCATCAAGGACAACCACGTCGCCATCGCCGGCAGCGTCCGCACCGCCCTGGAACGCGCCCGCGCCCACGTCGGCCACCTCGTCAAGATCGAGCTGGAGGTCGACACCCTCGCCCAGCTGGAGGAAGCCCTGTCGGCCGGCGTCGACGCCGTGCTGCTCGACAACATGGACGTCCCCACCCTGCGCCAGGCCGTCGCCCTGGTCGCCGGCCGCGCCATCACCGAGGCATCCGGCCGCATCACGCCCCAGACCGCGCCGGAGATCGCGTCGAGCGGCGTGGACCTGATCTCGGTCGGCTGGCTGACGCACAGCGCCGCGGTCCTCGACATCGGGCTCGACCACAAGGAGTAAGCCTGGGCTCTGCCCAGACCCGCCAGGGCGAGCCGCCCTGGACTGGCCTTACTGAGGAAAGGCGATCCAAGGGCCCAGCCCTTGGCGGAGTTTGAGGCAGAGCCTCAACCTTGCTACGGCGCCATCTCCACCGGCGGCGACGCCATCGCCCCCCCCGCCTCGCCCCATCCCTCGATGCCGCCCGGGTACCACATCACCGCGCGATATCCCCACCCGACCGCCCGCTTCGCCGCGTTCCACGACCGCCAGCACTCCGGGTGGCAGTAGAACACCACCGGCCGCCCCGCATCGCCGCCCGTCAGCGCCTCCAGCCGCCCGCGCACCCACGCCTCGTCCGCCGGCGCGAGCACGGCCTGCCCGGCGTCCGGGAGCCACACGCTCCCCGCGATGTCGCGGTGCACGAGCGGCAGCCAGACCGCGCCCGCAGGCAACCCCTCCGGCCTGCGCTGCGCGACGCTGACGTCGATCGCCACCACGCCACCCTGCGCGAGCAGCGCCGCCAGCGCCGGCGTGTCCACCACCCGCCCGCCGGCCAGCGTCGCCGGCACCGCGCCACGCTCCTCGCCGGTCCACAACCCGGGCGGCTCCGGCGCAGGTGCCGCCGCCCCGACCCAGCCCGCGAACGCCGCCGCGAGCACCACCCGCCTCAGGCCCGGACGCACGACGCGCGTCTCAGGTGCCCTGGGCGGGCACGTCGAAGCCGTGCTCGAAGGTGGTGCCCTTGCTGTCGTGCGCGACCACGTCGAGCTTGCCGGGCGCGGGCGGCACGAAGCTGAAGGTGATCGCCGGGTCGGTGCTGAGCGAGATGTCAGAGGAGACCTGCATCACCTGGGCCCCGTTGTAGGTGATGTCCGTGCGGTCCAGGAACCGCGCCGGCGTCATCAGCCGCGTCACCTGGTCCATCTGCATCCCGTTGAAGTTCGGATGGCGGATCAGCAGCTGCGCGGTGACCGGCTTGCCCGGGGCGAAGTCGCTGAGCAGGCGCAGCTTCATCTGCCCGAGCGCGTGCAGCGCCTCCTCGTCGTTCGAGCCCGCCGGCGCCGAGCAGCCGCCGGCCGCCTTCACGAAATCCTGCGTCATGTAGAGCCTGCCGTCCGTCGTCTCCGCGACGGCCTGCATGCGCGTGTACTGGTTCACCCGCACGCGCAGCTTGATCTCGTTCGGATCGGCGAGCGGCCCGAAGGTGAAGGTCGCGGCCAGCGGCGAGGGATTGTCGTCGATCACCAGGTACACCGCCTTGACCGGCTTGCCCCCCGAAAGCTGGATCGACACCGGCACCAGCGCCGCATCCAGCGCCCGCGGCGGTGCCTGCAGCGTGATCATCCCGGCGCCGTCCTCGACGGTGCGGTCGCCGAAGATCGCGTGGCTGAGATCGCTCCAGCGCGCGTCGCGCTCCGCCTCGTCCTCCGCGCGCGCCACAGAAGGCAGCGCCGTCGACAGCATCAGCGCCGGCAGCAGGGCCAGCAGGGCGGATCGTCTCATGTCTCGGCTCCCCTTCGGACCGCCTCGTGCGGGCGGTGCCACGTTGCGGCGCCCCTCGTCACCGAGGAGGCGCCGTCACTCCCACTCGAGTTCCTTGTACGCCTCGGTGACGTTGCGCCCGTTGTAGTCGTCGAACAACGCCCACCGCGACCGCTCGCCCGCCGCCACCGTGCCCACCGCCGTCTCGATCGGCACACCGTCGCGGATCGCCGCCCGCGTCTGCGCCAGCAGCGCCGCGAGATACCTCCCGATCGGCCCGGCCGCCTCGTCCCACGACAGCCGCAGCGGCCCGTGCCCCGGCACCACCCGCGCCGCCCCCATCGCCTTGAGCACCGCGAGCTCCTTCACCCAGCCGCGCAGGTCCCCGTCCAGCGAGGGCACCCTGTCCACGAACACCAGGTCCGCCGACATCAGCGTGCCGCTCTGCTCGTCGAGCACGCTGAGGTCGTTGTCGGTGTGCGCCGGCCCGTGCGCGTGCAGCGACAGCACCCGCCCGCCCAGGTCGATCTTCGCGCCATCCGTCACCAGCAGCGTCGGCGGCACCACCGGCCCCGCCCTTCCCGCGCCCACGATGTCGTCCAGCCCCGCCTGGTAGTACGGCCCGCGCGACGCCAGCGCCTGCGGCAGCCGCGCGTGCCCCACGAACACCGGCGCATCCGCCAGGAACGCGCCGGCGCCGAAATGGTGGTCCGGATGCACGTGGGTCAGCACGACGTAGCGGATCGGCAGCGACGTCGCCGCCCGTACCGCCGCGCGCAGCCTGTGCCCGCAGTCGAGGTCGCCGCCCGGGTCGATCACCGCGACGCAGTCCCGCCCGACCACGAAGCCGGTGTTGGCGATGGCGTCCTGGTTGGCGGCGGTGGCGTTCTCGACCAGCCCCTTCTGGAAGAACAGCCCCTGCGCGATCTCCTCCATCGCGAACGGCGCAGCCGCCGCCGGCGCCGCCCGGCCGAGGCGGGGCAGGCAGCACAGGCAGAACCCGGAGAACAGCGCCTGGCGCCGCGACAGCATCGAACCGGCTTGCATATCGTGCTAGGTCGGCGGCCGCGGGGGCGGAGTCAATGACTCCCGCGCGGGGGACGGAACGGGACATGGACGGATCGACCGAAGGCGATACCGCGGCCTCGCACGCGCCCGTATCCCGGCGCAAGCCGCCGCGCGCCGGCCTGCGCCGCCTCGCCCTCCTCGCGCTGCTGTCGGCCGCCCTGCCCGCGCACGCCGCCGAGAACCGCCTCGCCCGCTCCGACGACCCCTACCTGCTGATGCACGCCCACGATCCCGTCGACTGGTATCCGTGGGGCCCGGAGGCGCTGGAGAAGGCGCGGCGCGAGGACAAGCCGATCTTCCTCTCCGTCGGCTTCAGCGCCTGCTTCTGGTGCCACACCATGCAGCGCGAGAGCTTCTCCGACCCCGCGATCGCCGCCCTCCTCAACGCCTCGTTCGTCGCGATCAAGGTGGACCGCGAGCAGCGCCCGGAGCTGGACGCGTTGTACGGCCTCGCCGCCGGCGTGCTCGCCGGACAGTTCGGCTGGCCCAACAACGTGTTCCTCACCCCCGACGGCAGGCCGTTCGCCGACGTCAGCTACCTGCCGCCGCACGACGATGCCTTCGGCCAGCCCGGCTTCGACACGCTGCTCGCCACCGAGCGCGACCTGTGGACGCAGCACCGCGACCAGGCCGTCGCGAAAGCGGACCGCACCGTCGCCGCGATGCGCGACGCGCAGACCGCGCAGGCCGCCGCCGGACAGGTGCCGCTCGCCCCCGAGGCCTGGATGGAGCGCGCCCACGCGCTCTACTTGTCGCGGCTCGACCCCGTGCACGGCGGCCTCGGCGGCGAGGGCGGCAAGTCTCCGCACGCGCCCGCACTCGCGCTGATGCTCGCTGCACAGCGCGCACACCCCGACGCGCGGACCGAGGACTGGCTGCGCACGACCCTCGACGCCATGGCGTTCGGCGGCATCGACGACCAGCTCGCCGGCGGCTTCCACCGCTACAGCACCGACGAGGCCTGGGCGATCCCGCACTACGAGAAGATGCTCGGCGACAACGCGCAGCTGCTCGCCGCCTACACCGACGCCGCGGCCCTGCTGCACGACCCGCTGTACCGCACCGTCGCGATCGCCACCGGCACCTGGATGATCCGAGAGCTGGCCGCGCCCGATGGCGGATTCCGCAATTCCGAGGACGCGCGCAACGGCGACGCCGAGGGTGCGAGCTACCTGTGGAGCCGCGAGGAAATCACGGCCGCCCTCGGCGCCCCTGCCGCCGCGCGCTTCCTCGACGCCTACGCGATCAGCAGCGACCAGCCCGCGCAGCACGGCGAGCCGGAGCGCGGCGTGCTGCGCCTGCGCGTGCCGCTTGCCGACACGCTCGAGCGCACCGGCCAGCGCGACGCGGCGGCGCTGCTCGACTCCCTGGCGCCGCAGCGTGCGGCGCTGCTCGCCGTGCGCGACGCCCGCCCGCAGCCACGCCGCAACACGCAGCTCGTGGTTGCGGAGAACGGCCTCGCCATCGCGGCGCTCGCCGGCAGTGCGGAGCGCCTGGGGCGGCCGGACTTCATGGGCCAGGCGTCGATCGCAGCACTGCACCTGTGGGACGCCGCGTGGGACGAGCGCGCCGGCCTGCTGCACCACGAGCTGATCGACGGCGTGGCCGAGGGCGAGGGCACGCTCGACGACTACGCCCTGCTGGCCGAGGGCGCGCTGGCGCTGGCGCAGGTCACCGGCGACGCGCAGTGGCACGCCCGCGCCGAACGCCTCGCCGACGCGATGCTGCGCCGCTTCGCCCAGCAGCCCGGCGGCGGCCTGCTCGCCTCCGCCGCGCGCGACCTGATCCTGCCGCCGTTCGACACCGCCGACGACGCGCAGCCCTCAGGCACCTCGGCCGCGATCGCGGTGCTGCTGCGCCTCGACGGCGCGGGAGACGCTGCGGCAGCGCTGCGGGCGGCCTCGTGGATCAGCGGTGCGGTGGCGGCACGCCCGGACGCCTGGCCATCGGCGATCCTGGCGATGGTGCAGGACCGCACCGCGCTGCTGCGCCGGTCCGACGCGCAGCAGGTCGCCGCCTCCGTGTCCCGCACACATCCCGCGGCCTTCGCGCTGCCCGACACCGCCGCGCACGTGCACGCCGAGGCCACGCTGCGCGAGCATGACGGCGCCGCCGAGCTCGCCGTCACGCTCCACGTCGACGCGGGCTACCATGTCAACGCCAACCCCGCGTCCTCGGCGGAGCTGGTGGCGACCACGCTGCACGTCGCCGGCGTGAAGGCCGCCGAGGTGCGCTACCCGTCGGCCGTTACCCTGCACCCGAGCTTCACGCCGGCCACGCTCGACGTCTACGAGGGAACGACGCGGATCATCGCGGCGCTGCCGGCCGCAGGGCCGGTTTCCGGCAGCGTGGACGTGCAGGCCTGCACGATGACGTTGTGCCTGCCACCGGCGACGCTGGCGTTCACAGCGACACCCTGAAGCAGGACAGCAAGGCCGGGCTGTGCCCGAACCCGCCAAAGGACAGAGCCCTTTGAAAACCCTTCCCTCAAGTCAGGCTTCCAAAGGCGCGCCTTTGGCGGAGTCCAGAGGCAGAGCCTCTGGCCTTGCCTTGCCGCGGCCGGACTTCAGCTCGCCGCGTCGGTCTCCGTCTTCACCTTGCGCGCACGGCGCGGCGTGGCGCGCGGCGGCGTCGGCATCTCGGACTCCTCGGGTGCCTGCGCCTCGATCGCCGCGGGCGCGTCGTGCACCACGTCCTGCGCCTCGCTTGGTGCCGGGGACTTGGCCTTGCCCCGTGCGGACTTGGACGCGGTCGGCTTCGCGGCGCGCGGCTTGGCGCTCGCGCGCTTCGGCGCCTCGGGCTTCGCGGCCTCGGGCTTCGCGGCGGCAGCCTTCGCGGCGGGACGTGCGGCCTTGCCGGCGCGCGACGCGGCCGGCGCGGGCGCGGCCTCCTTC
>CAXSER010000106.1:0-8216 GCA_964236315.1 uncultured Acetobacteraceae bacterium
CACGAGCCCGCCGCCTCCATCGTCCCCACCGCCGCGGCCGGCGGCGCGACCCCCGCCGCCGCATCCCCAGGAGGCGCGCAGATGGCCGCAACCCCCGACGACGCCGACCCCGCGCTCGCCGCGGAGGGCCTGAGCTTCACCCCGCCCGGCACGCCCCCCATGCCCACCTCCGACGCCCCCCCCGGCGCGGGGCCGCCGTCCGGCGACGTCACCACGCCCTCGCCTAGCGCCACCCCGGCCGCCACCACCTCCCCCGCCGCCACCCCGCCCGCCGCGAAGCGCGCCGCCAAGGCCGGCGCAGCCCCGGCCACCGGCAGCTTCGCCCCCCCGCCGATGCCGTCCGAGCAGGACCCGGAGAAGCGCCCATGAACCCCGACACCCTCGCCCAGCAGGCCGACGGCATCTCCGCCCAGGCCGCCAACCTCGCCGCCCAGCTCCGAATGATGGCCGACTCCGCGACCACCCACGCCGACGCCCTCGCCCCGCTCGGCGCCGCCGTCGAGCCGTTCGTGTTCCTGCTCGCCGTGTTCCTCATGGCCTGCTTCGTCGGCTACTACGTCGTCTGGAACGTCACCCCGGCGCTGCACTCGCCGCTGATGGCGGTGACCAACGCGATCTCCTCGGTGATCATCGTCGGCGCCATGCTCGCCACCGGCCTGGGCCACGGCATCGCGGCGCCGCTGTTCGGCTTTCTCGCCGTGGTGCTGGCCTCGATCAACATCTTCGGCGGCTTCACCGTCACGCAGCGCATGCTGTCCATGTTCCGCGCCCGGAAGTAATCCAAGCATGTCCCCCAGCCTGACCGCGCTCGCCTACCTCGTCGCCGCAGTCCTCTTCATCCTGGCGCTCCGCGGCCTCTCCCACCCCTCCACCTCGCGCACCGGCAACCGCTTCGGCATCGCCGGCATGGCGGTGGCCATCGTCGCCACCCTCCTGCGCCACGGCTTCTCCGGCCAGGGCTACGTGCTGATCGTCGCCGGCATCGCCATCGGCGGCGCCATCGGCGTGCTCGTCGCACGCCGCATCCAGATGACCGCCCTGCCGCAGCTTGTCGCCGCCTTCCACTCCCTGGTCGGCCTGGCCGCGGTGTTCGTCGCCGCCGCCGCGCTGAACGCCCCCGTGGCCTTCGGCATCGGCACCCCCGGCGCCATCCACACCGAGAGCCTGATCGAGATGTCGATCGGCCTGGCCATCGGCGCGATCACCTTCACCGGCTCCCTCGTCGCCTTCGCCAAGCTGCAGGGGCTGGTCAAGGGCAACCCGCTGACCTTCAAGGGCCAGCACATCCTCAACGCCGCCCTCGGCGTGCTCGCCGTCGCCCTCATCGTCGTCTTCGTCGTGACCTCCAGCCAGACCGTGTTCTGGCTGATCGCGCTCACCGCCCTCGCACTCGGCTTCCTGCTGATCCTGCCGATCGGCGGCGCCGACATGCCCGTCGTCGTCTCCATGCTGAACAGCTACTCCGGCTGGGCCGCCTGCGGCATCGGCTTCACCATCGAGAACCTGGCGCTGATCATCACCGGCGCCCTGGTCGGTGCCTCCGGCGCGATCCTGAGCTACGTCATGTGCAAGGGCATGAACCGTTCGATCTTCAACGTGCTCCTCGGCGGCTTCGGCACCGCAGGGGCGGCCGGGGCCGGCCCCGCCGGCGCCCAGGGCGAGCGCTCCGTCCGCTCGGGTGCTGCCGACGACGCCGCCTTCATCATGAAGAACGCGTCCAAGGTAATCGTCGTCCCAGGCTACGGCATGGCCGTCGCCCAGGCCCAGCACGCCCTGCGCGAGATGGGCGACGTGCTCAAGGCGGAGGGTGTGGACGTGAAATACGCCATCCACCCCGTCGCCGGCCGCATGCCCGGCCACATGAACGTGCTCCTCGCCGAGGCCAACGTCCCCTACGACGACGTCTTCGAGCTGGAGCAGATCAACTCCGAGTTCGCCTCCGCCGACGTCGCCTTCGTCATCGGCGCCAACGACGTCACCAACCCCGCCGCCAAGACCGACAAGACCTCCGCCATCTACGGCATGCCCATCCTCGAGGTCGAGAAGGCCGGCACCGTGCTGTTCATCAAGCGCTCCATGGCGTCGGGCTACGCGGGCGTGGACAACGAGCTGTTCTTCCGCCCCAACACCATGATGCTGTTCGGCGACGCCAAGAAGGTCACCGAGGAGATCGTCCAGGCGCTCGGCAGGTAGGAAAGCAAGCATGGGCTCTGCCCAAACCCGCAAAGGGTCCAAGGACCCTTTGATCCCTTTGACCTAGGAGAAGGCGATCCAAGGGCCCAGCCCTTGGCGGAGTTTGAGGCAGAGCCTCAACCTTGCTTCCTGGCCCGGAACTTGCCTCCCCGTCCCCGTGAACAGCCCGTCCACGGAGACCGCCCCATGTCCGCCACTGCCCTCGCGCCCCCCCGCGAAGCCGCCGACACCGCCCGCTGGACCCAGCTCGGCCTCGGCCTGCTCTGCATGATGGCGATCAGCTCCCCCCAGTACGTCTGGACCCTGTTCACCAAACCCCTCGGCGCCTCCCTCAACGCCACCCCCGCCGCGATCCAGTGGACCTTCGTCCTCCTCGTCGTCCTGCAGACCTTCTTCTCCCCCTTCCAGGGCTGGCTGGTGCAGCGCTTCGGCCCCCGCCGCCTGATCGCGCTGGGCGCCGCACTCACCGGCCTCGCCTGGGTCCTCGCCTCGCAGGTCACCACGCTGCTCGGCCTCTACCTCGCCTACGGCGTCACCGCAGGCCTGGGCACCGGCATCGTCTACGTCGGCGTCGTCGGCCTGGTGTGCGGCTGGTTCCCCGACCGCCGCGGCTTCGCGGCCGGCATCGTCGCCGCCGGCTACGGCATGGGCGCCATCCTCACCACCTTCCCCGTCAGCACGAGCCTCGCCGCCAACGGCTTCCGCCCCACGCTCCTCTGGTTCGGCCTCGCCTTCGGCCTGATCGGCGTGCTCGCCGCCGCCGGCCTGCGCGCCGCCCCCACGGCCGCAGCTCCCCATGCCACGGCCGCGCCCGACCCCCGCGACACGCCCACAGGCACGATGCTCCGCCACCCCGTGTTCTGGCTGATGTTCGCGATGATGACCCTGATGTCGACCTCCGGCCTGATGGTCACCTCGCAGCTCGCCACCTTCGCCGCCGACTTCGGCCTCTCCCACGCCGTGGTGTTCGGCATGGCCGCGATCCCGCTGGCGCTCACCATCGACCGCTTCGCCAACGGACTGACCCGCCCCTTCTTCGGCTGGGTCTCCGACCGCATCGGCCGCGAGCCCACCATGGCCATCGCCTTCGCCCTGGAAGGCTGCGCCATGACCGCCTGGCTCGCCTGCCGCGCCGACCCGCTGGCCTTCGCGCTCCTGTCCGGCGTCGTGTTCTTCGGCTGGGGCGAGATCTTCTCCCTCTTCCCCTCCACCCTGACCGACACCTTCGGCGCCCGCTGGGCCACCCAAAACTACGGCTGCCTCTACATCGCCCAGGGGCTCGGCGCCGTCCTCGGCGCCCCCATGGCCTCCTACCTCCACGCCGCCGCCGGCTCCTGGACCCCCGTCTTCGCCCTGGCCATCTGCGCGGACTTCCTCACCGCCGGCCTCGCGCTGTTCGCGCTCCGCCCCATGCGCGCCCGCCTCCTCGCGCGCGCGTAGCGGGGCAGGGGAGGCCGCTCAGAAAGCAAGAAAGGCCAGAGGCTCTGCCTCTGGACTCCGCCAGGGACGCGTCCCTGGACCCATGCTGAAGCTGTTAGGTATACCATAGCATGTCCGAACAAACTCGTTTATCTGATAGAGAAAAAATTAGAGCAACTTTTCAAGCTATTCAGTCCAAAGAGTCATTCTGCGCTTCCTTAAAGCAGAATGGTGAGATGGACTTTAGGGCTGACGTTGTTAAGGCAGCACTGGCGAAATGTCTGGAGTTCAACTTGGCAGTCAGTGCAGATAAGAAATCTGCAGTAAGTCCGTTTATTTTCGTAAGTAATTTAAGAGGTATATGTGAGGACTTAATTGTGATAACATATGCTATCTTCCTGGGCCAAAATGTTGCTCAGGAACTCTTTAGAAAAAGGATCGCGCTTGATTTCGCAAAAAGTGTGCTGACACAAAGGATTTTCTTTGAGGCAAATAACCCAATTCAGCCGATCTACGGCGGCCTCACCGACATCAGCGAACTAGAAAAAAATGTTGAATTAGCACAAGATGATCTATCAAATTTCTGGAAATTGAGAGGGGCTCGAAAGAAAAATGGGCCCACTGTGAGAGATATGTCTCGGAGTGTCGGTTTAGAAACCACATATGGCTACATATATTTTTTATCATCTAACTTTGTCCATTTTAATACAAATTCTTTACTAAGGATGGGGTGGGGTTTATCAAATGGGCCATTTACATACTCAACATCTACTATGTCGAATTACTACGAAGACTTATCGATCCTATATGGAATGATGCTTTTTATTGGTTTCTACAACGCTTTCTCGCCCTCGTTTTTCGATAGTGATCTTCAAGCCGAAATTGGTGCACTCACTAGGTATGTCACAGCTTTTGGTCGCTGGCCTGAGATCGTAACTTTTGAAGAAATGAATCAGAAGCTTCCACCTCCAATTATTCATGCTATCTACATGACACGAGCCAAAGAAAATGCAGGGTCAGAAAATCTCTCGTTGATGGCAGAGATCCAGAACCTGCGGCACAAGGCTAATCTGTAAGAAATATCCAACATGCATGTAATACCCAGTAAAATTAGAGAGAAAGATATAGGATCAATAGAAATTTGATATATAAAGATACAGAGAAGTTCGACAGAAGTGTGTTTACAAATTTAATCTAGTATCCGCCCTCGCGCCAGCTCCAGGTCATGCGCCGTCTGCAGGTTCAGCCAGAACTCCGCACTCGCCCCGAACCGCGCCTCAAGCAGCAGCGCCGTCGCCGCACTCACCGCCCGCTTCCCGTTGAGGACCCCCGTCAACCGGTTCGGCGGCACGCCCATCTCGCGCGCCACCACCCGCGCCGACAACCCCATCGGTGCCATGAACTCCTCGCGCAGAACCTCGCCAGGCGTCACCGGCGCCAGCCGTTCCCCCGTCGTCACGTCCGACAGGTCGGCCTTGTTCAGACCCGCACGCCGCACCAGTCGCTCCACCACACACCCCCTGTCACCAAAAGCCTCAATGATAATCGACAATCTCCACCTCCCGCGCCCCGCCCTCGACCCAGATGAAGCACAGCCGCCACTGGTCGTTGATGCGCACACTGTGCTGCCCGATCCTGCCGCCCGACAACGCCTCCAGCCGGTTCCCTGGCGGCGCCTTCAGATCACCCAGCCGAACCGCCGCATCCAGCATCCGCAGCTTCCGCCGTGCCACATTTACGACGTCGGAAGGAAATCCCTTCGGCATCAGTCCCGCGAACACCGCCGCCGTCTTCTTGTCCCGGAAACTCTCGATCACCCGTTATGCATCGCATAACACCTGCATCCGGGTCAATCCAGCTCACCCCAGCGGCGGATACACCACCCCCGTCAGCCCCTCCGACATCGCCCACAGCCGCGCCCAGTCCTCCCGCACCATCGCCTGCCTCGCGACCACCGCGCGCTTCGGCGCCCCCCTCATCTCCAGCACCCCGTCCGGCCCCCAGTAAGAGCCGCCTTCCACCCCCGGCATCGTCGCCGCGTACACCCCCGGCAACGCGCCGCGCACCTCGTCCTGCCCCGCCACCCGGAGGAGGACCCCGGCCGCCGCCTGCGCCACCGCCGGGATCTGCGTCGCCGCCATGAACCCCGTCACGGCCAGCCCCGGATGCGCCGCAGCACTCACCAGCCGCGACCCCGCGGCCCGCGCCCTGCGGTCCAGCTCGAACGCGAACATCAGGTTCGCCAGCTTCGACTGCCCGTAGGCCACGCCGCCGCGATACCGCCGCTCCCCCATCAGGTCGGAGAAGTCCATCCGCGCCCGCCGGTGTGCCAGGCTCGCGATCCCCACCACCCGCGGCGCGCCTGCCCGCAGCAGCACGGGCACCATCAGCCCCGTCAGCGCGAAATGCCCGAGATGGTTGGTGCCGAACTGCCGCTCGAACCCGTCCGCCGTGACCCCCCGACGCGGCTGCATCCCCAGCCCCGCGTTGTTCAGCAGCACGTCGACCCGCGCCACCTCCCCGTCCAGCCGCCCCGCGAACGCCCGCACGCTCGCCAGGTCCGCCAAGTCGAGCAGCGACACCCGCACCTTCGCCCCCGGGTTGCGCCCGAGGATGCGCCCGCGCACCGCCTCGCCCCGCGCCTGGTCGCGCACCGCGAGCACGACCTCGGCCCCCTTCGCCGCCAGCATCTCCGCCGCCGCCGCCCCGATGCCGCTGCTCGCCCCGGTCACCACCGCGACCCGCCCCGCCTGGTCCGGCATCGCCGCCTGCGTCCATCCCGCCATCGCCGCCTCCTGTGTCTCCCGACGGCATATGGGTCCGCCCCAGGAAAGAAAGGCCGGCCTCCTGGACCCCCCTGAAAAGGCCGGTCCAGGGCGGCTCGCCCTGGCGGGTCCCCGCTTCCAGGCATGGGGCAGTGCCCTGGCCTTCCTTCGCTTGCTTCTTCCCCGCCCCCCGGCGACGCTGCCCTGCACCCCATACCGTGGAGCCCGCCCATGTCCGACACGGCCGTCCAGCCCTCCGCCGCCGAGCGCCGTGCCGCGCTCGACGCCCACGACGAGGGCTACGAGAAGGGCCTCAAGCCCCGCCAGGTGCAGATGATCGCCATCGGCGGCGCCATCGGCACCGGCCTGTTCCTCGGCGCCGGCGGCCGACTGCAGATCGCCGGCCCCTCGCTCGCCGTCGTCTACCTGGTGTGCGGCCTGTTCTCGTACCTGATCCTGCGCGCGCTCGGCGAGCTGGTGATGCACCGCCCGACCTCGGGCAGCTTCGTGTCCTACGCCCGCGAGTTCCTCGGCGAGCGCGCCTCCTTCGTGGCCGGCTGGCTGTACTTCCTGAACTGGGCGATGACCGGCATCGTCGACATCACCGCCGTCGCCCTCTACATGCGCTTCTGGCCCAGCGTCGACGGCGTGCCGCAGTGGGCGTTCGCGCTCGCCGCCCTCGCCCTGGTCGGCGTGATGAACATGGTCGCCGTGAAGTGGTTCGGCGAGCTGGAGTTCTGGTTCTCGCTGGTCAAGGTCGCCGCCCTGGTGATCTTCCTCGTGGTCGGCGTGGTGTTCCTCCTCCTCGGCCACCCCGTCGACGGCCACGCCACCGGCCTCGGCCTGGTCGCCGAGAACGGCGGCATCTTCCCCCACGGCCTGCTGCCCGCGATCGTGATCGTGCAGGGCGTGGTGTTCGCCTACGCCGGCATCGAGCTGATCGGCACCGCCGCCGGCGAGGCGCAGAACGCGCGCGAGATCCTGCCGCGCGCCATCAACAGCGTGATCTACCGCATCGGCCTGTTCTACGTCGGCTCCGTGGTGCTGCTGGTCCTGCTGATGCCCTGGACCGCCTACAAGGCCGGCACCAGCCCCTTCGTGACCTTCTTCGCAGCCCTCGGCGTGCCCGGCATCGGCACCGCGATGAACCTCGTCGTGCTGACCGCCGCCCTGTCGAGCCTGAACTCCGGCCTCTACTCCACCGGCCGCGTGCTGCGCTCGCTGGCGATGGGCGGCTCCGCCCCCGCCTTCGTCGGCCGGATGAGCGCGCAGAAGATCCCCTACGGCGGCATTGTCGTCACCCTGGCGATCTACCTCGCCGGCGTCGTCCTGAACTACGTCGTCCCCAGCCAGGTGTTCGAGGTCGTGCTCAACGTCGCCTCCCTCGGCATCCTGAGCACCTGGGGCTTCATCGTCGTCTGCCAGATGCGCCTGCGCGCCAGCATCAACCGCGGCGAGAACGAGCCCGTGGCGTTCCGCATGCCGCTCGCCCCCGTCTCCTCCTGGCTCACCCTGGGCTTCCTGGTCGCGGTGCTCGTGCTCATGGGCCTGGACTATCCCGACGGCACCCTCACCGTCGCGGCGATCCCCGTCGTCGCCCTGATGCTCGCCGGCGGCTGGCTGGTGCTGAAGGGCAGCTCGCCCTTCGCGCCCACCATCCCCTCGTACCAGCTCACCGAGGCCGTCCGGCAGCACCCGATCCGCGACCCGGAGTGAGAAGGCAAGGTTGAGGCTCCGCCTCAAACTCCGCCAGGGGAAACCCCCCTGGACTGGCCTTGCCTAGGAAGTGCCGGTCCAGGGGCGGCTCGCCCCTGGCGGGTCCGGGCAGAGCCCGGCCTT
>CAXSER010000107.1:0-8189 GCA_964236315.1 uncultured Acetobacteraceae bacterium
CTGCCTGCGCCCGACCGGCAGCCAGGCGGCGAACGCCTCCACCGCCGCGTCGTCCGCCGCCAGCGCGCTCGCCGCAAGCGCCTCCTGGGTGATGGCCTGCTCCGCCGCGATGGAGGCGGCGCGCGCCTCGTCCTCGATCGCGAGGCACTCGGCGAGGCCGCGCCGCGCGGCGTCCACGTCCAGGCGCCGCACCTTCACCAGCGTGCGCAGGGTGTCAGACATCATCGCTCTCCTGGGGTGGGGTCTCGTCCATCGCCGCCGCCAGCGCCGCGAAGCTGTCGGCCAGGCTCGTGCGGTCGTGCCGGTCCTGGCGCAGCACCGCCTCGATGCGGGGCGCCAGCGCCACCGCCTCGTCGACGGCGGGGTCTGCCCCCGGCTTGTAGGCGCCGAGGCGGACCATGTCGGCCATCTCGGCATACAGCGACAGCAGCGCCCGGGCCCGCCGCGTCAGGGCGTTCTCGGCCGCGCTGTTGCACCCGGGGACGGCGCGCGACAGCGAGCGCAGCACGTCGATCGCCGGGTAGCGCCCGCCCTCGCCGATGCGCCGGTCCATGACGATGTGGCCGTCGAGGATGCCGCGCACCGCGTCGGCGACCGGCTCGTTGTGGTCGTCGCCCTCCACCAGCACGGTGAACAGCGCCGAGATCTGCCCGGCCGTGCCGTCGGCGAGCTGCGGCCCCGGCCCGGCGCGCTCCAGCAGCCGGGGCAGCTCGGCGAACACGCTGGGCGGGTAGCCGCGCGTGGCCGGCGGCTCGCCTGCGCTCAGCCCGATCTCGCGCAGCGCCAGGCAGAACCGCGTCACGCTGTCCATCAGCAGCAGCACCGACTTCCCCTGGTCGCGGAAGTGCTCTGCCACGGTCATCGCCGAATACGCGGCCTCGCGTCGCATCAGCGGCGAGGAATCCGACGTCGCCACCACCACCACCGAGCGCGCCAGCCCCTCCGCCCCCAGGTCGTCTTCGAGGAACTCGCGCACCTCGCGTCCCCGCTCGCCGACCAGGGCGAGGACGACGACGTCGCAGGCCGTGTTGCGCGCCAGCATGGACAGCAGCGTGGACTTGCCGACGCCCGAGCCCGCGAACAGCCCGAGGCGCTGCCCGGTGCGGCAGGTGGTGAAGGCGTTCATCACCCGCAGCCCGAGGTCCAGGCGCGCGCCCAGCCGGGCGCGCAGCGTCGCATCCGGGGGCGAGGCGCGCACCGGGCGCAGCTCGCGGCCCTGCGACGGTCGCCCGAGCCCGTCCATCGCGCGTCCGAGCGGGTCGATCACCCGGCCCAGCCACGAATCGTCGACCGCGAGATGCCCGCCGCCGGACGTCGCCCCGCGGAACGCCGGCGCCACGGTGGCGCGGCAGCCGGGGCCGATGCCGTCCAGCGCCCCGAACACCATCGCGCGCGCGATCCCGTCGCGGAACCCGATGATCTCCGCCGCGACGTCCTGGCCGCCGCGCGACGCCACGTCCACGCGATCCCCCGCGCAGACATGGCCGGCAAGGCCTGCGACATCGACGGAAAGCCCGGACAGGGCGCTGACCCGGCCATCGACGGGGCAGGGCACGATGTCGCGCAGGCCGTCGGAGGCCTGACGGAGCCGCGCGAGGACGTCAGAATGTCTCATTATGTGACTTGTATCGCATTCCGGTTAACAATCCGCTCCATTGGCCGGTCTTCCGGCTCCCGAGTGGCCATGTTCGCAAAAAATACACGGCAAAGATGAGAAAATGATGGATGAGCACACGCTATGGTGGTATCCAGTGTGTATCGGAAACGGAGAAAACCTCATGCGTGTCCTTCTCGTTGAAGACGATCTCACCACCGCCCGCGGCGTCTCATTAATGCTGCGCGCCGCCAACGCCATGGTCGACGTGATCGACACCGGCGAGGAGGCGCTGGAGATGGTCCGCCACTACGACTACGACGTGGTGGTGCTCGACCTGATGCTCCCCGACATGGAGGGCTACGAGGTGATCCGCCGCATGCGGGCCGCGCGCCGCGACACGCCGGTGCTGATCCTGTCCGGGCTGTCGCGCCCGCAGGCCAAGGTGAAGGGCTTCGCGGCCGGTGCGGACGACTTCATCACCAAGCCGTTCGACAAGGCCGAGCTGGTGGCGCGCATCCAGGCGATCGTGCGGCGCTCCAAGGGCTACAGCCAGCCCGGCCTGCAGGTCGGCCCGCTGCACCTGAACCTGGACAGCCGCGAGGTCAGCGTCGATGGCCAGCCGGTTCACCTGACCGGCAAGGAATACTCGATCCTGGAGCTGCTGACCCTGCGCCGCGGCATGGTGCTGACCAAGGAGGCGTTCCTCAACCACCTCTACGGCGGCATGGACGAACCCGAGATGAAGATCATCGACGTGTTCATCTGCAAGCTGCGCAAGAAGCTGGCGCAGGCCGGCGCCGGCAACCTGATCGGCACCGTGTGGGGCCGCGGCTACGTGATGCGCGAGCCGGCAGAGACCGCGAGGGCGCGTGTCCCGGCAGCAACTGAGATGCTCCAGGTCGCCACGCCGCTGGACGTGCTGTCGGCCGCCTGAACAGCGGGCGAGCCTGCCGAGGCTTCAGGCAGGCGCCCCGTTCTGCGTCATCGCCATCGCCGGAACATCGTCGCGCACCAGCGGACGTTCGGCCGGGCGGGATGGCGCCACCTCCTGGACACGACCGGGCAGTGGCGCGTCGTGCGCGACCGGATCGGGAATGCCGGCGCAGACCAACAGCGCCTGCGAGGTCGGCAGCTCGATGAGCTGACCGGAGCGGCCGACCAGGAACTCGGCGAACGCCTCGCGCACGCCGTCGAGGAACGAGTAGTCGTGCGTCATGATGACGCCGCCCGGCACCATGCGGGGATGGAAGAACTCGAGGCAGGCACGGGTGCTGGACTTCAGGTCGACGTCGAGATGCACGAAGCTGAAGCGCTCGTCCTCCAGGCCGACGGCGGTCGCGGGGAAGCAGCCGGGGTGGAACACGATGCCCGGCTCCTGGTCCAGGAAGCTGCGCACCGAACCGAGCGACGAGCGGTACTGGCTCCGCCGCAGATGCTGGCGTTCAGCGACGTCGGGCTCCGGCAGCCCGTCGAAGGTGTCGAACAGGTGCAGGGCACGCCCGGCGCTGGCCACGCTGATGAGCTTGGCCGAGCAGCCCTGGTAGACGCCGACCTCGGCCATCGATCCCTCGAGCTTGCTCTGCGCACGCGCGATCGAGTGCACGAGGAACGCCTCGGTCCCGCTCAGCAGGGACTCGCGCTCGCGCCGGGTGGTGCGGATCAGGTCAAGCACGTCCTTGGACTTGTGTCCGCCAAGGCTCATCAGCTCGAATCGCGCCATGATCCCCATGGAGATGGCGCGTGCAAGACGGCTGCTGCCATACAGGCGGTGCAGGTAGCGGTTCTTCATCCACAAGGGCAGGACACTCCGGTATCAGGGGACATCATGCTGCGGCGGCGCGGCAAGAACAACCGCTCATGGCTGTCCGGCCACCCGGGCGCTGGTTGGCTGGTCACACGGTGAACTGTTCGGCGATGATCCGTTCCGACAGGCCCTGGTCCGGGTCGAACAGGATCGTGGTGCACACCGACCTGTCCTCGCTGACCGCGACGGAGGAGACGTCGCGCACCTCGGTGAAATCCGCGACCGCCGCCACCGGCCGCTTGTCCGGGTCGAGCACCTCGAACAGCACGTCGGCCGAGCTCGGCAGAAGGGCGCCGCGCCAGCGACGCGGACGGAACGCGCTGATCGGCGTGAGCGGCAGCAGGTTCGCGGACAGCGGCACGATCGGGCCGTGCGCCGACAGGTTGTAGGCGGTCGAGCCGGCGGGCGTGGCGATCAGCACGCCGTCGCACACCAGCTCCGGCAGCCGCACCCGGCCGTCCACCGTGATCCTGATCCGTGCCGCCTGGCGCGTCTGACGGAACAGGAACACGTCGTTGAGCGCCACCGCCTCCTCCACCACCCCGGCCCGCGTGACCACGTGCATGCGCAGGGGGTGCAGCACCGCGTCCTGCGCCCGCTCGAGACGGTCCAGCAGGCCGTCCTCGATGTAGGGGTTCAGCAGGAACCCGACGGTGCCGCAGTTCATCCCGTAGACCGGGATGTCGCGCTCCAGGGTCTCATGCATGGTCTCCAGCATGAAGCCGTCCCCGCCCAGTGCCACCACCGTCCTGGTGTCCGCCCACTCTGCGTTGCCATAGCGCGACACAAGGCTGTCACGGTGGCGCTGGGCACCCTCCGCAGACGATGCAAGGAACCTCACCTGTCCGGCTTCGACCCGCCCGGTCATCCGCGGACGATGCGTGCGGGAAAGAACGGGGGCAGGAACCTGCACGACCCGACACGCCTGGGTGCCAGGGGTCCGGAAACACGCAGCATCCGGTCTCGGTCAGCAGAAGCCGGACAGCCTTGCGGCCAGCTCGACAAGCTCGTCGGGCAGAGGCGCATCAAGGATGTCGTCATTGGCGTCCAGGAGGGACCTGCGCAGCCAGACGCTGACGAGATCATTGCCGGTCCCCTGCGACATCGCCTGATCCATCACGGCCTCCCCCTGCCTGCCACGTCAATGTCCGGGCAGGCTTCCGGTTGCATCGTGTCGGCAGGTCTCGCGGCTGTTCCCGCCCAGGCTGTGGCGGCGGCGGCATGGTGTCGTGCCTCATGGAATGGCGACGTCGTCGAGAATCATCGCGGCCAGCAGCGTGCCGAGACATGCGTGCAGAGTCTCGACCAGCCTGAGCGCATCCTCCGGCTCGGCATTCTCGAGGTCGAGCCCGCCGTCCTCGCTCCAGCTCTGCATCAGCTCGAACCGGGGGAACAGCACCACGCCAGGCAGTGCGGCCGCGTTGCGCAGGGCGCTGAAATACGGCGGCAGGTCGGCATTGGCCTGCAGGAACCGGCTGAACTGCGGGTCGACGAGGATCAGGTCGGCGTGCGCGTCGATCATCGCGTCGGTGCCGTCGGACAGGGCCTGGTTGAACTGCCCGGGCGGCACGTTGCGGACCGCGTCCACGGTTCCGGTCTGCCAGATGACCAGCTGCGGCGGATGCGGCACCGCAAGACCGGCGCGCAGCGGCCCCAGCATGTCCTCGGCGGTCATGTTCCGGCCTCCCTGCACGGACAGCGACACGCTCAGTCCGGGGACGCGCGCCTCGAGCGCCGCCTTCATCCGCATCGGGAACGAGGCGTCGCTGGCATGGTCGGGCACAGGTCCCGCCGGAGCATCCGTGCGGGCGGCCATGCTGCCGCCATGCTGCTCGTCCGTTGCGGGCGCGGCCACGCGTACCGTCCTGCTGGTCAGGGTTCCCGGCGCGAGACTCGCCTCCGGACCGAACACGGTGGCCGAGCCCACCACGAGGATCGAGACCCGGCCCCCGGGATGCAGTGCGGCGGCAAGGTTCGGCAGCGCCTCGGCCGCAGGCATCAGCTCGGGCCTGGCCGGACAGGCGGACTCGGCCGGCTGGGTGTCGGCCAGCGCTGGACGCGGGCACGCAAGATGCAGCGTGGCCGCCGTGCAGCACGCGGCGAAGCGAGCCAATCCGCGCCCGGGCCGCCGCGAGGCGCGTGCGTCCTGTCGGGACGAGGCGTCGGTCCGAGCGCGCATCATGCGACATCCATCCTGCGCCCATCCTTGCCGCCGGTCGCCACCCCTGTCCCGCGCGGCCGCGCCTCCTTCGCCCGGTACCAGGCGGCCAAGGCCGCGACCGCGGTCAACGCCACGGCGCCGGCGACGTTGACGGCGACCTGCGCCTCCCAGGCCTGCGAGGACTCAAGCACGAGCCTGCCCAGGAACGACAGGAAAATACCGACGCAGAACACCGGCAGCGAGTGCTGGCCCGCCAGGATGAACGGCGCCGCGACCCGGCCTTGCAGCCACGCCGCGCTCGCGGGCACCAGGCGCACGGTGAGCCAGGTGAGGGCGAGGATCGACACCAGGCGGAACGGGTGCAGGCCCTCCTTGTCCACGGAGAGCAGCGCGCGCGCGACGCGGAGCGGCAGATGGCTGGTCAGCTCGGGCTGCTGCCACACCACCCACTGCATCAGCACGCCAAACAGGGCGACGAGCGCTGCCAGCACGTCGAGCGGCCACCTGCGCCGTGGCGGCTGTCCCGGGGAGGTGGCAAGGATCGCACCAAGCATGAACAGGAGCTGCCAAGTCAGCGGGTTGAAGTACCAGCCGCCGCCGTTCCAGGAGGGCAGGCCGAGGCCGAAGGTCCTGGAGGCGGCGTAGAGCGCCAGGGACAGGCCGGCGAGGAGGTTGGGCCGTCCCAGCAGACGCAGCGCGGGGATGAACATCAGGAGCACGACGACATACATCGGCAGGATGTTGAGGAACGAGGGCTGGTAGCGCAGCGTGAGCGCCTCAAGCATCGCCCGGTAGGGCGCCTCGCCGAGCACGTCGATGTGGATCTCGTCGATGAAGTCGCCGCGGTTCAGGGCCGCGGCCGAGTAGGCGACCTGGGCCACGAAGACCACGAACAGGAAGATGTGCGCGATGTAGAGGGTCCAGGCACGGGCCAGCACGTCGGCGCCCGCGGAGACCCAGCCGTTGCGGCGCATCCGCCCGCCATAGGCCAGGCCCGCGCCGTAGCCGGCCAGCAGCACGAACACCTCGGCCGCATCGCACAACGCGAAGTTGCGCAGGCTGAGCTGGTTGAGCCAGTTGGCCGGCACGTGGTCGGTGAAGATCCACCACAGGGCAAGCCCGCGGAAGAAATCCACGCGCAGGTCCCTGCCGGTGCGGATCAGGTTCATGCCTCGCTTCGTGCTCCCGCGGCCGGGGTCGTGCAACCGTGCTGCGGGGCACGAACTGTATCCGTCGCGGACGCAGGGACAGTGGCGCGCCAGGACCGGTCAGACCAGCGAGGCCGCCACGCGCTCGACGTCGCGCGCCGCCTCGCAGCTGGGATGGCGGGTGAGCAGGGGGGTCTGGCGGCGGACGGCGTCGCGCACGTGGTCGTCGCGGCGGATGATGCCGGCAAGGTCCGGGCGGCGGCGGATGAACGCCTCGCAGGCCCGCGCCAGGGTGGCGTAGGTCCGCTCCCCGCCGGCCTGGCTGGTGGCCTGGTTGATGACCACGCGGACGTCGCCCTCCTCCCACACCGCCTGCGGGCGGTCCAGCGCGTGGAGCTTCAGCACGGCGTAGGCGTCGGTCAGCGAGGTCGGGTCGTCGGTGACCACCACCAGCAGCGTGTCGGCGGCGGCCGCCATGCGGCGCATGCTGCGGTCCACGCCGGCGCCGAGGTCGAGCAGCACCCGGTCGTGCGCGCGCTCCGCCGCGACCAGGGCCAGCACGCGCTCCAGCAGCGTCTGGTCGAGTGCCGACAGCGCTCCCGAGCCGGAGCGGCCGGCCAGGATGTCGAACCCTGCGGCGTGGCGCAGGATCGCGTCGGCGAGGCTGACCTTGCCGGCGACCAGGCTCGCGAGATCGTGCTCGGGCACGAGGCCGAGCTGGATGTCGACGTTGGCCAGGCCGAGGTCGCCGTCGAGCAGCAGCACTCGACCGCCCAGCCGCGCCAGCGCGTGCGCCAGCGTCACGGAGAACCAGGTCTTGCCGACCCCGCCCTTGCCGGAGGCGATGGCGACCACCCGCCCGGCCTGGCGCGACGGCAGGGCGGCGGGGGTCCTGGAGCGCAGCAGGCCTCGGATCATGTGTCCGCTCCTTGGCGGGTCCGGACCGGGCCGGAGCTCAGGCGTTCGGCCAGGAAGGCCGGGGTGATGGGCGCGAGGCCGTCGGCGATGCCGGGGGCGATCCCGGCCTCGGTGAGGCGCAGGGCAGGGGCGTGGGCGGCGGCGAGCAGACCGCCGAGCCGGCGCGAGGTGTCGAGCCGGCTGGCCAGCAGGAGGCGGGCGCCGGACTCCGCGTAGCCCGCGCCCAGCTCGGTGGCGTAGCCGGCGTCGAGGCCGGCGGGCAGCACCAGCAGGATGGCGGCGCCGGACGCGTCGGCCAGCTCTGCCAGCAGGGCGCGGTCCGCGGACAGTGTGGGGTCGAGGGCGGGGGTGTCGATCAGCACCGGGGCCGTGGTGCGCCGGGCCACGGCGCGCGCCAGCACCGCGGGGGTCGCCACCACGAGGTCGATCGCCAGCAGGCGGGTGAACGCGGCGATCTGCTCGATCGCGCCGGCGCGGCTGCCGTCGGCGGTGATCACGGCCGGGCGCACGCCGGACAGCACCAGCCGGGTCGCCAGGCGCGCGACGCACACGGTCTTGCCC
>CAXSER010000108.1:0-8057 GCA_964236315.1 uncultured Acetobacteraceae bacterium
CGCGCGCCCGCACCTGCTGCTGCTGTGCGCGGTGCTGGCGGTGGCGGCGCCGCTCTGCCCGCTCGCGGCGGGGGCGGCGCTGCGTGGCGCGGTGGAGTAGCGCGGCCGCGCGATCCGGTGACGCGACCCGGCGCGCTGCGTCGCTCTCCGGCACTGTGGCCTTGCAGTGTGGCCACTGTGACGCTGAAGCCACAGGGTGCAGAGATGATGCCGTGGAACGGTGCTGTCATCGTGCGGCCGGGTGGGTCGCCGCGCGGCGTGTGGTAGGGCTTCTTCCAATCCGGTCCGGCCGACGGCGTGCTGCCGGCGGCGGCCGGTGCCCTTCCCTTCGCCCTGGAGACCACATCGATGCGCAAGTTCGCCGTCGCAGCCGCGCTGCTGCTTTGCCTGCCCGGCCTCGCCCTGGCGCAGAACGCGACCACCATGAGCCCGGCCAACCCGAATGCCGGCTCGCAGATGCCGCAGCCCGAGAACAGCCTGCCGTCGGACGCCGCCACCGGCATGCACGGCAACACCACCGCCACCACGCACCACCATGTGACTCGCCACCGCCACCACACCGTGCACCATAAGAACCCGAGCCACGCGATGAGCCACACGGTTCCGCAGAGCAGCGCCCAGTAGTTCCTGGGCCAGCAGTATCCGGGCCTCCCTGTCCGGTTTGAAAAGGCCAACCATGCGTAAGCTGATCCTCGCCGCAGCGATGCTGCTGGCGCTTCCCGCCGTCTCGATGGCCCAGGACGCGCTGACCTCCACCACAAGCCCGCCGAACCCCGGCACCGGGTCGCAGATGCCCGAGCCGGCCAACAGCCTGCCCAGAAACAGCGCGACCTCGGTTGCGACTTCCAGCACCCCGGGCCGCCGCCACCGCAGCGTGAACCATGCCAACCCTGGCCGGGCGATGAGCACGACGCGCCCGACGCCGCTGGCCCAGTAGCCTGCCGGAGGGGACGCGGGTCCACGCCGCGCCCCCTCCGCACGCGACCGGCACTGTCCCGTACGCCCAGTCTCGCGTCCGTCACGGCGGACCGCCCTTCCGATCGCACCCCGGCAGACCACGGGGCCACGCAATCCACGGATTGTTCGTCATGACTGCGTGGCAAGGCGCACGCCATCCGTACTGCCTCCCGTGCGCCGTTCAGCGGCGCGGCTTCGGCTCGAACCGGTAGGGACTGTCGCTGGTTGTCATCGGGTCGAGCGCCAGCCGATGCTCCAGCGGCGGGAACGCCCGGCTGCGGCAGCCTTCGCGCTCGCACAGCCGGCAGGACAGCCCGATCCCCACCGTCGCGCGCTCGAGGTCCATGGCGTCGGCATAGACCAGGTCCGGCGCGTGGCCGATGTTGCACCCCATCGCGATCACGTGCACCGGATTCGGCTCGCCCCACACCGCTGCCGGCTTGCTGACCGTGCGCGCGAAGCACAGGAAGGTCGCCCCGTCGGGAAGCTGGGCCACCTGCACGCGCATCGCGCCGGGCGTCGCGAACGCCGCATGCACCACCCAGCGCGAGCAGGACCCGCCGAAGCGCGCGAACGGGAAGCCGGCGGCGGAGAACCGCTTGGTGACGTTGCCGGCGGGATCAACGCGCACGAAGAAGAACGGCACGCCGCGCGCCCCGGAGCGCTGCAGGCTGGAGAGCCGGTGGCAGGCCTGCTCGAAGCTGACGCAGAACCGCGCGGCGAGCAGCTCGACGTCATGGCGCAGCGCCTGCGCGGCTTCCAGGAACGGCAGGTAGGGCATCAGCAGGCAGCCCGCCCCGTAGTTGAGCAGGGCGATGCGGATCAGCGCGCCTGCCTCCGTGGAGCTGGGCGCGATCACCGCCAGCTCGGCCTCCACGGCGTCGCGGGCTTCCAGCAGCATGAGCTGGAACGCCATGTGAAAGCCCCGGCTCTCCCGCGGCAGCTCCTCGGAGAGGGTGAGCGAGCGCGCGACGGGGTCGTAGCGCCGCAGTGCCCCCTCCAGCGGTGCCACCCGCACGCTCAGCCCGTGCGTGCGGCGCAGCCGCTCGGCGAGCGCATGGTTGGTCTCGGACGGGGTGGCGCCCAGTTCGGCGCCGATCGCCTCCGCCGCGGCCTCCATCCCGGGGAAGTGGTTGGCGCGCTCGTGGAAGGCGTCGCGCGCCTCCTCGTTGGGCAGCAGGATGCGCCGTCCCGACGGCAGGGCGAGCCCGCTGGCATCGTCGCGCGCCACGCGCCACGCGCGGTACAGCGCGAGCACGGCCCGCGCCGCACCCGGCGAATTGGCGAGGGACTCGATCTCGCTCTCCCCGACCTGCTCGTTGCCGAGCAGCGGGTCGGCGAACGCCTCGCGCAGGCCGGCCTCCATCTGCCGCTCCTGCGCACCGGACAGGGCGGCGAGGTCGACGCGCAGCACCTCGGCCAGGCGTATGAGCAACGAGGCGGTCACGTTTCGCTGGTCGTGCTCGATGAGGTTGAGGTAGCTCGCCGAGATGCCGAGGCGGACGGCGAGCGCCTGCTGTGACATCGCCTGCTCGAGACGCAGCCGACGGACAGTGCGGCCGATGAGGGGACGTGCCATGACGTGCATGTTTTACAACTTCACACCGTGGGTTGTGAAGGCCTCGACCTGATTTCGCCGCCCGACCCGTTTGTGCGCTGCAGCAACGCATGGGTTGTGTTAATTGTTGACCAGCATCGATTGCCCAGGAGATCCAGCGATGACGCCGATCATGAATCACAGCCCCGACGGGATGGGCGGCAGCGCCCCTCAGGACCCGAAGCGCTTCGAGGGCATCCGCCGCGACTACACCCCGGCCGAGGTCGCCCGCCTGTCCGGCTCGTTCCACGTCGAGCACACTCTCGCCAAGAAGGGCGCCGATCGGCTGTGGCACCTGTTGCAGACCGAGCCCTACGTGAACACGCTCGGCGCGCTGACCGGCAACCAGGCCATGCAACAGGTCAAGGCCGGCCTCAAGGCGATCTACCTGTCCGGCTGGCAGGTCGCGGGCGACGCCAACAGCAACGGCGAGATGTATCCCGACCAGTCGCTCTACCCGGTCGACTCTGTGCCGAAGGTCATCACCAGGATCAACAACGCGCTGCGCCGCGCCGACCAGATCGCCCACCTCGAGGGTGACGACACCCAGTACTGGATGGCCCCGATCGTGGCCGACGCCGAGGCCGGCTTCGGCGGCGCGCTCAACGCCTTCGAGCTGATGCGCGCGATGATCCACGCGGGCGCGGCCGGCGTGCACTTCGAGGACCAGCTCGCGTCCGAGAAGAAGTGCGGCCATCTCGGCGGCAAGGTGCTCGTGCCGATCAGCCAGCACATCCGCACCCTGAACGCCGCCCGCCTCGCCGCGGACGTCGAGAACGTGCCGACCGTGCTGCTGTGCCGCACCGACGCGCATTCCGCGCAGCTGCTGACCGCCGACGTCGACGAGCGCGACCGCCCGTTCATCACCGGCGAGCGCACCCCCGAGGGCTTCCACCGCATCAAGCCGGGTGTCGGCGTCGACTACGCCATCGCCCGCGGCCTAGCCTACGCGCCGTACTCCGACCTGCTGTGGTGGGAGACGAGCGAGCCGAACCTCGAGGAGGCCGAGCGCTTCGCCAACGAGATCCACGCGCAGTTCCCGGGCAAGATGCTCGCCTACAACTGCTCGCCCTCGTTCAACTGGAAGAAGAAGCTGCCCGAGGACAAGATCGCCAGCTTCCAGAAGGCGATCGGCGCGATGGGCTACAAGTTCCAGTTCGTCACCCTCGCCGGCTTCCACAGCCTGAACCACTCGATGTTCAAGCTGGCGAAGGGCTACAAGGAGCGCGGCATGGCGGCGTACTCGGAGCTGCAGCAGGCCGAGTTCGCCTCCGAGGTCGACGGCTACACCGCGACCCGCCACCAGCGCGAGGTCGGCACCGGCTGGTTTGACGCCGTCGCCACCACGGCCGCCGGCGGCCAGTCGTCGACCACCGCGATGGCCGGCAGCACCGAGACCGACCAGTTCCACGACAAGGTCGAGGCGGTCCAGGCGCCCGGCCACAACTGGGGTTCCGAAGCGGCAGAGTAGGCGACGCTGGCTTCAGGGAAAGTGTCGGGGCGCGGAGGACAACTTCGCGCCCTTTCCTTGTGTGCGGTGCTCAGAGAGCCGTGTCCGTGGTGCCCTGGCCGGCGTCATCGTCGGGCACGACCGCCAGAAGGATCACGACAAGCACGAGCGTGACGGCACCAAGGATGCCCAGGCCCGCCGCCCAGCCCAGCCGCGGTGCGACCACCGCCGCTGCAAGAACGCCGGCGACGGTAAGGCTGCAAAGGATGGCCCGGCGGAGTGCATCGGCGGTGCCGTTGGTGTTCCGATCCTGCATGGCGCGTCCCCCGGGTGTGTGCAGTCACCGAGGTAGAGCCCGAGGCTGAACGAACCGTTAACAGGACGGCGAAAACCGATCGGAGTTATGGTTCTGCCCGACGCAAGAGAGCGCAGGCGTCGTTCAGAAGTCGATGCACCGTCCCTTGCTCTCCCAGTCGCCGTAGCGGGTCGGGTCCTTGCCTTTCGGGCCACCAGTCTCCTTCGGCGGCTCAGGCCGCTGGACCGTCAGGTCGGCCGCCGGGGCGGCAGGAGGTGCGGATGTCTGCTCGGATGCTTTGCTCATTGCCGGCAGATCGTGATCACGACCACGCGGCGCAAGGTGAACGGCCAGACAGGCCGGGGAGGAACCTCGCTGCTGGAACCCCGCCAGGAGGCCCGCGGCCTGATACCGCCGCCCCGGCCGCAGACTGGCGGCCTTGCCCGGCTGCAGGGCCGGGTCTGCAGTGCGGAGCCAACCAGGGTCCCGCTCCGGTCGCGGAAGTCTCCGGCCGGGGAGGCATTCCGCCCGCGTTTTGCCCGATCTCGAAGGTTCAGTGGTGCTCCGCCTCCGCCAGCCGCTGCGTGGCGAGCACGTGCCAGGGCGCGTCCGCCGCGCCTGCCGCGAGCGCCTTGCGATACAGGTCGGCCGACTCCGCGTCGACGTGCCCCTGGGCACGCGTGGTGGCCTCGGCCACCTCGAAGGCCACCGTGGCGTCGAACCGAATGCCCAACGCGCGCCGCCAGGCGGCCGCCGCGTCGCCCCAGTGGCCGAGGCTGGCCTCGGCCTGCCCCAGGATCAGCAGGCCCTGGTGCGCCTGTTCCGAGCCGGGAGGCAGCTTGGCGATGCTCTCGCGCAGTTCGCCCAGCAGCTTGCCGTCCTCGGCCGCCCGGCCGCTCGACGCCGCGACCCTGGCCGCAAGCGGCGCAGCGGGCAGGTCGGGACGGCCGGCGGACATCAGGTAGAGCCCGACCGAGACGCCCGGCACCAGCAGCAGCGCCGCCAACAGGGGTCCGCGCGCCGCCCGGACCGGCACGACCTCGTCGCGCGCAGCCTCGGCAAGCAGGCGTCGCTGCACCTCGAGCCGGGCACTGCCGTGGTCTGCGGGCGCAATGCGGCCCTCGCCGAGGTCGCGGTCCAGCTCGGCAAGCTGGGCGCGGTGCAACGCGAGCGCGGGATCGCGCCGGCCGCGCACCGTGACGCCTCGCCCCATCGCCCAGGCCACGGGCGTGAGCGACAGCGCGCACAGACACAGGATCGCCAGCCAGACCATCACGCCCGTGTCCCGGGCGCCTGCCTGCCCCTTGCCTGGAAGCTCATCGTGTGCCGGTCAGCTCGGCGAGCCGCGCCTGCTCCACGTCGCTGAGCGGCGCCGGCCCGGTGGCAGGACGCCGTCGCGCCAGCCAGGCCGCGCCCAGGCCCGCGAACACCGCCAGGAACGGCGAGCCCCACAGCAGCAGCGTCGCCGCGTCCAGCGGCGGCCTCAGCCGGACGAAGTCGCCGTAGCGTGCGACCATCCAGGCGACCACCTGCCGGTCGCTGTCGCCCGCAGAGACCCGCTGCCGCACGATGGCGCGCAGGTCGCGGGCGAGGTCGGCGCCCGAGTCCTCGATGCTCTCGTTCTGGCACACCAGGCAGCGGAGCTGCGAGCCGACCTGCTCGGCCCTGGCCTCCAGCACCGGATCGTGCAGCATCTCCGCCGGATCGCTCAGCGCATGCGCCGGCCCGGCCGCAAGCCCGAGCGCAGCAGCCAGCACCATGGCAAGGGCGGGGGCAGGTCTCTGGCGCAGGGTCATGTCGATGGCATCCGGGCTCTGTCGGGAACGACTGGATACGCCGGTTCGCCCGCCGGCGCTGTACCCCGCGCAGTCGTCGCCACCCGGGCTCACCCCAGCTTGCGCAGCAGCGGCATCAGCTGCTGGCGGACGACGTCAGGGTCCAGCGGCCCGGCCCAGTGCCAGTGCACGACACCGGTGCGGTCGATGACGAAGCTCTCCGGCACCCCGGTCAGCCCCCAGTCGATGGCGGCACGCCCGGGCGCGTCGCGCGCCACCCTGGCGTAGGGGTTGCCGTTGTGGCGCAGGAAATCCGTCGATGCCTCCATGCGGTCCTTGTAGGTGATGCCCCAGATCGGCATGCCGGCCTTCGAGAGCTGGACCAGAAGGGGCGCCTCCTGCACGCAGGGGATGCACCAGGACGCGAAGAAGTTCACCAGGATCGGGCGGGCCGGCGCGGCGAGGTCGGCAGAGGAGAACCCCTGCCCCGCGGAGCCGTCGGGCAGCGGCTGCGCCGGCAGGTCGAACGGTGGCACGGGGTGGCCGACCAGCGGGCTTGGCACCCCGTGCGGATCGAAGGCGCCAGTGCGCATGCGGTCGAGCATGGTCCAGAACGCGGCGCCGCCGGCCGCTGCAATGCCGAGCGGCGCCAGCATCAGCGCGCGACGGCGATCAAGCGCGATCACGCCGGCTGTCCGGAATGAGACAACGAGAGAAAGCAAGGCCGGGCTCTGCCCAGACCCGCCAAAGGCCAGGGGCCTTTGGAAACCCCTCTGTTAAGCAAGGGATGCCAAAGGCGAGCCTTTGGCGGAGTCCAGAGGCAGAGCCTCTGGCCTTCCTTGCTCGCGTGCCCCGTCACGTCGGCCGCGGTCATTCCGCCGCCACGACCATGCTGCGGCGCCGCGCCGGCACACCGACGCGCAGCCTGCGGTCAGCCAGAGACAGCGCGCCGCCCAGGGCCATCACCACCGCGCCCAGCCAGATCCACGGTGCCAGCACGTTGTCGTGCAGGCGCAGCACCGCCTCCCCGTCCCGCTCGTCGCCGAGCACGGCATAGAGGTCGCGCATCAGGTTGGTGTCGATCGCTACGTCCTCGACGGTCTGGCCCTGGGTGGCAAAGGTGTGGCGCGACGGGCGCAGCGTCACGACCGGGTGGCCGTTGCGCGCCACGGCGATGGTGGCGACGCGCGAGGTGAAGTTCGGCCCGGGCTCGTCGGCCAGCGCCTCCAGGGTCCAGGAGTAGCCGGCGACGTCGACGCTCTCGCCGACATGCACCGCGACGATCTTCTGCTGGGCGAGCGACATGCCCGCGATGCCGGCGATGGTGACTCCCATGCCGGCATGGGCGATCGCGGCCCCGAGCACCGAGAGCGGCAGTGCCACGAGGCGCGACCAGCTGGTGGCGAGCGGCACCCGGAACAGCCGCACCCGCTCCACGAGCTCGGAGAACGAGCCGAGGATGAGCCAGGCGCTCGCCGCGAACGCAAGCGCCGGCAGCACCGCCATGCGGAACATGCAGAACGCCGCGACGGTGGCCGCGATCAGCGCCGCCCACCATACGCGCATCAGCACCGGGGCGAGCTGGGCGCGCTTCCAGGGCATCAGCGGGCCGATCGCCATGAACGCGAACATCGGGATCGCCAGCGGCAGGACAGTCGCGTTGAAGAACGGTGCGCCGACGGAGATCTTGACGCCGAGCAGCAGGTCGGCGAACGGCGGATACATCGTCCCGGTGATCACGACGGCGCAGATCGAGCACAGCAGGATGTTGTTCAGCACCAGCGCGCCCTCGCGCGACACCGGGGCGAACACGCCGCCGGCGGAGAGCGCCGGCGCCCGCAGCGCGAACAGCAGCAGCGACCCGCCGATGACGATACCGAGCAGCGCCAGGATGAACACGCCACGCGCCGGGTCGTTGGCGAAGGCATGCACGGAGTTGAGGATGCCCGAGCGCACCAGGAAGGTGCCGGACAGCGACAGCGA
>CAXSER010000109.1:0-7978 GCA_964236315.1 uncultured Acetobacteraceae bacterium
GGGGGGGGGGGGGGGGGGGGGGGGGGGGGGGGGGGGGGGGGGGGGGGGGCGGGCGTTCCGGATGCAGACCGGGGGGCGGGGGGGGTGGCGGATCGGGCTGGCGGAGATCGCGGCGGCGCTGCCGGCGATCGAGGGGTGGGACGCGCCGGGCGGGGAGTATGGCGGGGCGGTGCTGGTGGTGGAGGGGGGGCGCTCGGGGTACGTGGGGGAGGCGGGGCGGGCGGCGTTCTCCACGGCGTTCGCGGACGTGCGGTTCGCGATGCTGGCGGGGGCGGGGCACTGGCTGCACGCGGAGGATCCGGTGGGGTTCGGGGACGCCGTGGCGGGGTTTTTGCGGGGCGAGGGGCGGGCCTAGGTAGTTCCCGAGGCTGACGGCGGGGGGCGGCAGCTTCCAGGGTGGGGTGCGGGGGTGCGCGATCCCCGTCGACTCGGGGGGCGGGGATGGCGGACTACCTGATCTATGCGCTGGACAGCGGCGGCCTTGCGGTCACGCGCCACACGGTGCGGTGCGAGACCGACGACCAGGCCAGGCTGGCATGCCGCGGCTTCCTGCCGCTCGGCGGGGTGGCCGAGCTGTGGTCGGGGCGCAGGTGCGTCGACCACGTCTCCGTGGCGTTCGTGGGGCGCGACGCGAGGGCGTGACGGCGCCCGGCGTGCGGCGACGGCCGGCGCGCTGCCGGGCGCCACGGGGACGCGGGAAGCGTGCTCCTTGCTGAAGGAAAGAACCTCTGCCCACGAGGGTCAGGACTTGGCCCAGGGGCCGTGATCCCAGGGGCAAAGTCTTTTTGCTTCTTTTTCTTCAGAAAAAGAAGGGTCTTGCTTCCCTGGGGAACCGGCAAACCAGCGGGTGCGCAATCGTCTCGTATGCGGATCGGAAACGTGCGTAGGGTTTTCGGAGGCGGCGGGGTTCTGGGGAGAAGCGGGATGCGGGCGCGCAACGTGGCGGAGCTGCTGGTCGAGACGCTGGACGCGGCGGGGGTCGAGCGGATCTACGGGCTGGTGGGGGACAGCCTGAACGCGCTCACGGAGGTGCTGCGGCGGCATCCGACCATGGAGTGGGTGCACGTGCGGCACGAGGAGGTGGCGGCGTTCGCGGCGGCGGGAGAGGCGCAGGTGACGGGCAGGCTCGCGGTGTGCGCGGGCTCGTGCGGGCCGGGCAACCTGCACCTGATCAACGGGCTGTTCGACGCGCACCGCAGCCGCACGCCGGTGCTGGCGATCGCGGCGCACGTCCCGTCGGCGGAGATCGGCGGGGGGTACTTCCAGGAGACGCACCCGCAGAATCTGTTCCGCGAGTGCAGCCACTACTGCGAGATGGTGTCCGACGTCGGGCAGCTGCCGTACGTGTTCGAGAACGCGATCCGGGCGGCGGTGGGGCAGCGCGGCGTGGCGGTGGTGGTGCTGTCGGGGGACGTGGCGCTGCGCGCGGCGCCGGCGCGGGCGGTCTCGGCGGTGCCGGGGCTGCTGCCGGTGGCGCCGGTGGTGCGGCCGGGGGAGGCGGAGCTGGACGCGCTCGCCGACCTGCTGAACGGGTCGGCGCGGGTCACGCTGTTCTGCGGGCGGGGCTGTGCCGGGGCGCACGACGGGCTGATGCGGCTGGCGGAGGTGCTGAAGAGCCCGATCGTGCATGCGCTCGGGGGCAAGGAGCACGTCGAGTACGACAACCCCTACGACGTCGGGCTGACGGGGTTCATCGGGTTCTCGTCCGGCTACGCGGCGATGCACGACTGCGACATGCTGCTGATGCTGGGCACGGACTTCCCTTACAAGCAGTTCCTGCCGACTGAGTGCCGGATCGCGCAGGTGGACATACGGCCGCAGAACCTGGGACGGCGGTGCAGGCTCGACCTCGGGCTGGTGGGCGACGTGGGGGCGACGATCGAGGCGCTGCTGCCCCGGCTGCGGGTCATGGCGGACAGGGGGCACCTCGACCGGAACCTGGCGCGCTATGCCAAGGCGCGGGAGGGGCTGGACGAGCTGGCGCAGGGCACGCCGGGGCGCAGGCCGATCCATCCGCAGTACCTGGCGCGGCTGGTGAGCGAGGCGGCGGCGGAGGATGCGGTGTTCACCGCGGACGTGGGCACGCCGACGATCTGGGCGGCGCGCTACCTGGCGATGAACGGGCGGCGTCGGCTGGTGGGGTCGTGGGCGCACGGGTCGATGGCCAACGCCATGGCGCACGCGATCGGGGTGCAGGCGGCGCAGCCGGGGCGGCAGGTGGTGTCGCTGTCGGGGGACGGCGGCTTCGCGATGCTGATGGGGGACCTGCTCACGCTGGTGCAGCAGACGCTGCCGGTGAAGGTGGTGATCTTCAACAACGGGGTGCTGGGCTTCGTGTCGCTGGAGATGAAGGCGTCGGGGTTCGTCGACTTCGGCACCGCGCTGGAGAACCCGGACTTCGCGGCGGTGGCGCGGGCGGCGGGGGTGCATGCGCTGCGGGTGGAGGACCCGGGGGAGCTGCCGGCGGCGCTGGCGGAGGTGCTGGCGCATCCCGGGCCGGCGGTGCTCGACGTGGTGACGGCGAAGAGCGAGCTGTCCATGCCGCCGACCATCGGGGCGGAGCAGGTCAAGGGCTTCAGCCTGTGGGTGCTGCGCGCGATCATGAGCGGGCGGGGGGACGAGGTGATCGACCTGGCGAGGACGAACCTGCTGCGGCGGTGAGGGGACGGCAGGGCCAGGAAGCAAGGCCGGGCTCTGCCCGGACCCGCCAAAGGGCCGAGCCCTTTGGAAACCCTCTACTTAAGTAATGGATTCCAAAGGCGAGCCTTTGGCGGAGCTCGAGGCAGAGCCTCGACCTTGCTACCTGACCGTGGAAAGGGGCAGGGCGACGCCGCCGGCGCCATCCTGGTCGGCCGCGACGTTCATGCCGAAGACGCGCCAGGTGCCGTCCGGAGCCTGCGCCAGGAGGGGGGCGCCGCTGGTGCCGCGGGTGGCGCTGCAGGTGTGGCGCAGGAGGGGGCGGCCGGAACCGTCCATGGCCAGGGACAGGATGCGGCAGTGCAGGTCGGCCTGGAGGCGTTCCTCGCTGTCCTGGCCGAAGCCGCCGAGCGCGATGTCCTGCCCGGCGGGGGCGGGCGAGGTCGAAAGGGGGAGCAGGCGGTCGGGGGTGCCGAGGGGGGTGTCGAGCGTGAGCACGGCCCAGTCGGCGCCGGCGGTGCGGGTCTCGTCCAGCGGGTCGTAGCCGGGGGTGACATGGAAGGCGGTCACGCGGGCGTGGCCGGCGTAGCTGCCCACGGTGTAGCCGCTCAGGACGTGGACGGAGCTGGGCTGCACGAAGTGGCGGCTGGTCTCGGAGAACAGGCAGTGGGCGGCGGTGACGACGCTCGACGGCGCCAGCAGGAAGCCGGTGCAGCGGGTGCCGAGCTCGGTCTGCACGCGCACCACGCCACGCCAGGGCGGGCGGGCGACGTCGACGGGAGTGCGGGGGTCGAGGGCGGCGACGCCCGGTCGGAGGACGGCGCGGCCCTGGGTGAAGATGGGCGGGGCCGCAGCGCAGAGAAGGAGGAGGAAGCAAGGCCAGAGGCTCTGCCTCTGGACTCCGCCAAAGGCTCGCCTTTGGAAACCTCTTGAAAGAGGCCGGTCCAGGGCGGCCCGCCCTGGCGGGTCCAGGGCAGAGCCCTGGCCTTGCTTCGGCACGGTCAGGTCAGGCGGACTGCTTCATGATCTCGTCCGCGACGTTGCGCGGCACGGGGTCGTAGTGGTGGAACTGCATGGTGAAGGACGCGCGGCCCTTCGTCATGGAGCGCAGGTGGGAGATGTAGCCGAACATCTCCTTCAGCGGCACCTGGGCGCGCACGGTGACGGTCGAGCCGGCACTCTCCTGGGCCTGGATGGTGCCGCGGCGGCGGTTGAGGTCGCCCACGACGTCGCCGACGTGGTCCTGCGGCGTGGTGACCTCGACGTCCATGATCGGCTCGAGGATCGTCGGGCCGGCCTTCTTCATGCCCTCGCGGAAACAGGCCTTCGAGGCGATCTCGAAGGCGAGCGCCGAGGAGTCGACGTCGTGGTATTTCCCGTCGATCAGCGTGTACTTGAAGTCCACGGTCGGGAAGCCGGCGAGGACGCCGGTGTCGGCCTGGACGCGGATGCCCTTCTCGACGGCCGGCACGTATTCCTTGGGGATGGCGCCGCCGACGACGGAGTTCTGGAACACGACGCCGGCGTTGCGCTCCAGGGGCTCGAAGGTGACCTTGACCTCGGCGTACTGGCCGGAGCCGCCCGACTGCTTCTTGTGGGTGTAGGTCTCGGTGTGGCTCTTGGAGATGGTCTCGCGGTAGGCGACCTGCGGGGCGCCGATGTTGCAGTCCACGCCGTACTCGCGCCGCAGGCGGTCGACGATGATCTCGAGGTGCAGCTCGCCCATGCCGGACAGGATGGTCTGGCCGCTCTCCTGGTCGGTCTTGAGGCGCAGGCTGGGGTCCTCGCCGGCGAGCTTCTGCAGGCCGATGGTCATCTTCTCCACCGCCTCCTTGGTCTTGGGCTCGACGGAGATGTCGATCACGGGGATCGGGAACGCCATGCGCTCCAGCACGACGGGGTCCTCGGCGCCGGCCAGCGTGTCGCCGGTGCCGGTGTCCTTGAGGCCGACGAAGGCGGCGATGTCGCCGGCGTGGACCTCCTTGATCTCGGCGCGCTTGTCGGCGTGCATCTGGAACATGCGTCCGATGCGCTCCTTCTCGCCCTTGGTCGTGTTCATCACCGTGTCGCCGGACTTCAGGGTGCCCGCGTAGACGCGCACGAAGGTCAGGGTGCCGTACTTGTCGTTGATGATCTTGAAGGCGAGGCCGGCGAAGGGGGCCGCCGGGTTGGCCGGGATCACGCGGCGCTTGGCGGCGTTCTCGGGGGTGTCCTCCTCGTCCTCGTCGGCGGCGACCTTGATGCCGGGGACGTCGATCGGGCTCGGCAGGTAGTCGAGCACGCCGTCGAGCAGGGGCTGGACGCCCTTGTTCTTGAAGGCGGTGCCGCACATCACCGGGCGGAAGGCGCCAGAGATCGCGCCGGCCTTGATGGCGCGCTTGAGCGTGGCGACCGAGACGTCGCCGTGCTCGAAGTACTCCTCCATGCCCTCGTCGTCGACGGCGAGCGCGGTGTCGAGGAGGAGCTGGCGGGCCTCCTTGGCGCGCTCCATCATGTCGTCGGGGATGGCCTCGTCGTGGAACTTGGCGCCGAGCTCGCCGCCCTCCCAGACGATGGCCTTCATCTCGACCAGGTCGACGACGCCGATGAAGTTCTCCTCGATGCCGATCGGCAGCTGCAGGGGCAGCGCGACGATGTCGAGCTTCTCCTTGAGCGTGTCGAAGGCGCGGTAGAAGTCGGCGCCGGTGCGGTCGAGCTTGTTGATGAAGATCAGGCGCGGCACGTTGTAGCGGTCGGCCAGGCGCCAGTTGGTCTCGGACTGCGGCTGCACGCCGGCCACGCCCTCGATGATGAACACCGCGCCGTCGAGCACGCGCAGCGAGCGGTTCACCTCGATGTTGAAGTCGATGTGGCCGGGGGTGTCGATGATGTTGATGCGGTGGTCCTTCCACTCGCACGTCACCGCGGCGGAGGTGATCGTGATGCCGCGCTCACGCTCCTGCTCCATGTAGTCGGTCGTGGTGTTGCCGTCGTGGACCTCGCCGATGCGGTGGCTCACGCCGGTGTAGTAGAGGATGCGTTCGGTCGTCGTCGTCTTGCCGGCGTCGATGTGGGCGGTGATCCCGATGTTGCGGATCTTGCCAAGGTCGCTGATGTCGAACACGGGAGCCTCCATGTCACGGCAGGGCGCGGCAGGACCCCTGTCCCGCCCGCCCGGCCATGTCCAGGGCCCGCGAATGTCGCGCCGGACGGACCCGTCGAATTGTGGGGGTCAGATGCCTGGATTTGGCGGGTTTTTCAAGGGGGGCGCGGAGGCAGGAAGCAAGGCCAGGGCGCTGCCCTGGACCCGCCAGGGCGAGCCGCCCTGGACCGGCACACGATAGGGTGGGGCGGACGTCTCGCGGGGCGGGACGGGGGGCGTCCCGCGGGGCGATACGGATCGGGGGGTTCTGCGGGGCTGTGTCATGCGCGGCAGGACGGTATTGGGGCGTTCGGCGGGGAAGCCGGCGGGCTTCGAGGGTGGGAGTCCCGGGGCAGGGTGGGGGTGAGGGGGGAAATCGGGGATGGGGAGGGGAAGTCGGGGCGGTGGTATTCGAGGCGGGGTAGTTGGGGGGCGAAAGTCGCGGGGAAGTGTCTTAGCCGCGCGTTTGCAGGGCGGTCGTGGGCCAGGAAGTGGAGGGGAAGTTGCTGAGGGTGGCTTGTTGTCGGGTTGTCGATGGCTGCGGGGGGCTTGGCGCGGCGTCGAGGGCGGGGCAGCGCGGGGGCTGGATGCGTGGTGGGGCAGGGGGGCAGGGGGAAGCCGGTCCTCGGCGGCGGGTTGCGACTGCAAGCCACGGAGGCGTGGCGTTCCGGGGCAGGCAGCGAGCGTGCGAGCGAGGGTGCGATGGGTGTGCCGGTCTCGATCCGGCTTGACGACGATGTCAGGGACGAGCCGGAGGCGCAGGCGAGGGCGTGGGGGGCGGACTGTCGACGCTGGTGAGGGAGCTGGCGGCGGCGGCGGCGCGGGAGGCGCGCAGGGCGCGCATCCGCGCGGCGAGTGTCGAGGTCGGGCGGCGTGTCGCGGCGTTGGCGGAGGCGCGGGCATTCGATGAAGGATGTGGCATGCCGCGTGGCGATGGCGGGTGAGGCGGGGGATCTGGCGCTGGGGGGGGGCGGATCGTGCTGGCGGACTGGCGCGGGGATGCGCTGCCGAAGGAGGTGGACGCGCCGCAGTCGGGCGCGGGGGTGGAGGCGATCGACGACGGGAGCCGGGCATGGCGAGCCTCACCATCCACGATCTTGACGACACCCTGACAGACAGGCTGCGGGCGCAGGCGGACGGGCATGGGCGGTCGGTGGAGGAGGAGGCGCGCGACATCCTCGTCTCCGTGTTGGCCTGCAGGACGGGGCGCAGGGGCGGGCCGGCGGCGTCGATCCGGGCCAGGTTCGCGGCGGTGGGGGGTGTCGAGACGGCGGACGTGGCGCGGGAGGGCGTGCGGACGCCGCCGTCGTTCGAGGGGTGATCCTGGCGGGCACGAATGTCGCGTCCGGGGCGAGAGTGGGGCGCCTGGGCTGGTCCAGGGACGGGCGGGAGGTCCGCTTGCGATGGCCGGGCTTGCGCCGCCTCAGGGTGGAGGGCGCAGGGGGTTGAGGATCGGGAGGCCGGCGAAGTCGCGCTCGTTGTCGGTGGCGACAGTGCAGTCGTGGGCGGCGGCGGTGGCGGCGATGATCATGTCGAGCGCGCTGCGGGGGCGGCCGGCGGCGCGGCCTTCGGCCATCAGGTGGGCCCAGAGCAGGGCGGCGGGGGCGTCGAAGGGGAGGGTGCGGCCGGCGAACAGGGCCGGCGGACCTTCGGGGCCGGAGAACCAGGCGTCAAGGGAGTCGCGCTTGCGGCCAGGGGGAAGGTCCAGGATGCCGCGGCGGATTTCGGCGAGGGTCAGGGAGGCGATGAAGAGGTTCGCGTCGGGCTGGGCGGAGAGCCAGGATAGGAGGGGAGCGGAGGGTTCCGGCCTGGTGACGTTGCTGATGATGTTGGTGTCGAGCAGGTAGCGGGTCACAGTTCGGTTTCACGGCCCTCGTCGCGGGGACGGGCGAGGTCGAGGTCGGCGCCGACAAGCGGGGAACGGCGGAGGGCGGCGAGGATGCCGCCGGGAGCGGGGGGCTCGCCGGTGACGAGGCGTTCGAGCGTCGCGCGGGTGTGAGCCGCGTCCGGGCCATCCTCGGCCAGGCGGCGGGCGAGGGCACGGATCAGGGCGCGGTCAGTTTCAGGAGCCTGGACCTCGAAGCGGGCGAGGCCGCGCTGGGTCTGGCGGGCGCGGGATGTCTGGGCGGCTTTCTTCTGGGCGGAGGTCATGGCGGGCAGCCTCTCGGTATGGCCACGGGTATATTCAGCATAAAAACCGGCTGCAGCCATGGCGAAGCC
>CAXSER010000110.1:0-7929 GCA_964236315.1 uncultured Acetobacteraceae bacterium
CCAGGGCGTGGGCGAAGCCGATCGCCGAGCGGGTGACGCGTTCGGCCAGCGCCGGGTCGTCGAGCAGGGTCACGGAGTCGCGTGCCAGGCAGCGCAGCTCGACGATCAGCTCGCCCCACTGCCGCCGCGCCTCCCACCAGCGCTCGTAGCAGGCGCTGTTGCGGAACCCGAGGAAGATCGACAGCACGATGCCCAGCAACGCGAACGGGCTGACGCCCAGGTCCGGCGTGCGACCGGGCCAGCAGCGCGCCGAGACCGCCACGGCCAGCGACAGCAGCGCGATCGCGGCGACGCGTGGGGCGATCTGCGGCAGGATCGAGCCGCGCACGGCGAACAGGACGGCCAGCGGGCCGGGACGGGGGCGGACGATCATTGCGCGAGCAAGCAAGATCGGGCTCTGCCCGAACCCGCAAAGGGTCCGAGGACCCTTTGATCCCTTGACCTGGGAAGAGGATTCCAAAGGCGAGCCCTTGGCGGAGTCCAGAGGCAGAGCCTCTGGCCCTGCTTGCTTCCCAGGCCCACGCGACTCAGTCCAGCAGCGCGGCCCGCAGCGCCGTCCAGCTGTCGCGGTCCGGGGCACAGATCAGCCCGCCGCCCGAGTGGCCGGGCGTGTACTCGCTGCCGTCGAAGCGGGCCGACCAGCCGCCGGCCTCGCGGTGCAGCAGCCAGCCCGGCAGGTGGTCCCAGGGCATCAGCCGGTTGAACATCAGGTAGTGCCAGTGGCCCGCCGCGAGCGCGCGGTACTCGTGGGCGGCGCAGCGGTAGTCCCAGCTCGACGCGACGCGGGGCATGTTGCGCAGCACGGCCTCGCGGAGCGGCCGGTCCATGTAGCGCCAGGACATCGCGCCCTGCATCTCGGCGGGCGGCACGGGGGCGGCGACGCGCAGGTCGCTGCGGGTGCCGTCGGGGGACTCGCTCCAGGCCCCCTCGCCTCTCACCGCGATCGAGCTGTCGTCGACGACGGGGTCGTGGATCACGCTGGCGGCCACCTCGCCGCGGACGATGGCGGCGACCATGACGCCGAACAGCGGCAGGCCGGCGCAGTAGTTGGCGGTGCCGTCGATCGGGTCGACGACGAAGGCCAGCTCGGCGTCGGCGAGGCGGCCGAGCAGCGAGGGGTCGGCGGAGGCGGCCTCCTCGCCGACGACGACGCAGCCGGGGAACAGGCGCTCCAGGCCGGAGGTGATCAGCGCCTCGGCGGCCTCGTCGGCGGCGGTGACGAAGTCGGTGGGGCCGGACTTGGTGCGCACCAGGTCGGGCGTGAGGCGGCGGAAGCGCGGCATGATCTCGGCGCGCGCGGTGGCGCGCACGAGCTGCACCAGCTCGTCGGCGTCGCGGATGGTCAGGGTCATCGCGGCTGCTCCATGCCGGGCGGCTGCCCCGCGTCGTGGGGGGCGTGGCCCGGGCCCTGCTCGAAGCGGGCGCGGTCGGCGGGCAGCAGGCGCACGCGGACGTGCACGCCGTCGTCCTCGTCGGTGCGGGAGACCACCTCGCCGTGGTCGTAGAGCCAGGACAGGCGGGCGCCGTCGGCGGCGGACAGCGCGTACTCCACCTGCTCCATGCCGGCGGCGACGCGGCGGTCGATGGCGGCCTCCAGCGCCGCCCTGCCCTCCCCGGTGATCGCCGAGACCGCGACGCTGCCCTCGCGCAGCGGCACCTGGTCGATGCCGCCCAGCAGGTCGGCCTTGTTCAGCACCTCGATGGTGCGCTCGGGCCAGGCGGGGTCGAGGGTGCCGTCGGCGGCCATGCCGTCGAGCACGGCGAGCACGTCGGCGCGCTGCGCGCCGGTGTCGGGGTGGGCGATGTCGCGCACGTGCAGGATGACGTCGGCCTCGGCGACCTCCTCGAGGGTGGCGCGGAAGGCGGCGACCAGCTCGGTCGGCAGTTCGGATATGAATCCTACGGTATCGGACAGGATGACCTGGCGACCGGATGAGAGTCCTAGGCCGCGCATCGTCGGGTCGAGGGTGGCGAACAGCTGGTCCTCGGCGTGGACGGCGGCGCCGGTCAGCGAATTGAACAGCGTGGACTTGCCGGCATTGGTGTAGCCGACCAGGGCGACCACGGGGAACGGCACCTTGCGGCGGGCGGAGCGGTGCAGGCCGCGGGTGCGGCGCACCTGCTCCAGCTCCTTCTTCAGACGGACGATGCGGTCGCCGATGAGACGGCGGTCCGCCTCGATCTGGGTCTCGCCGGGACCGCCCAGGAATCCGAACCCACCGCGCTGCCGCTCCAGGTGGGTCCAGGAGCGCACGAGTCGGGAGCGCTGGTAGTCGAGATGGGCCAGCTCGACCTGCAGCGAGCCCTCGCGGGTCACCGCGCGCTCGCCGAAGATGTCGAGGATCAGGCCGGTGCGGTCGATCACCTTGCAGTCCCAGCCGCGCTCCAGGTTGCGCTGCTGCACCGGGGTCAGCAGGGCGTCGACGATCGCGACCCCCACCCCCGCCTCGGCGATCGCCTGGTGCTGCATCTCGACCTGGCCGCTGCCGAGCAGCGTCGCGGGCTTGCGGCCGCGCAGGGGAACGATGGCGGTGTGCACGACCACGAGGCCGATCGACGCTGCCAGCCCCACGGCCTCGGCGAGGCGCGCCTCCGCTGCCCGGCCGCCGTCGCGCAGGTCGGGGTGGTCCCACGGCAGGACGATGGCTGCGCGCGTCGGCGCGCCGGAGGCCTCACCCCTGGTCGGCAGGACTCGTCTCCTTGCTCATCTCCCGGCCCGGGATGGTCAGCGTGTCGCGCCCGCCGGGGGTGGCCTGCGCCTCGACCTTGACTCCGTCGAACAGGCTGATCGGCGCGCCCGGCATCACCGTGCTGATGGCGTGCTTGTAGACCAGCTGTGTGTGCCCGTCGCGCCGCAGCAGCACGGAGAAATTGTCGAACCAGGTGATGATGCCCTGCAGCTTGACCCCGTTGACCAGGAACACGGTGACGGGGGTCTTGCTCTTGCGCACGTGATTCAGGAACACGTCCTGAACATTCTGCGTCTTCTCGGTGGCCACGGACGATGTCCTTCTTCTTGTTCTTGGCGTCGTCGCTCGACGCCTCGGGGGCGTCGCGACCCGTCGCTGCCGCGATGCGGGTCCGGTCGGGAGGCCAAGGATGCACCCGACGGCGCGGCGGACGCAAGTTTTTGTGCGGCGCAGCATCCGGCCGGCGCGGCGCTGCGCCGATGCGGGCCGGCCGACGGTCAGCTGGCTGCGCGGTCCTCGGAGTTGACGCCGAGCTGCTTGAGCTTGCGGTGCAGCGCGCTGCGCTCCATGCCGACGAAGCCGGCGGTGCGGCTGATGTTGCCGCCGAAGCGCAGCAGCTGGGCCTGCAGGTACTGCGTCTCGAACAGGTCGCGGGCCTCGCGCAGCGGCAGCGCCATGATGTCGGCGGTGGGGTCGAAGTTGAGCAGCGCGGGCGCGCCCTGGCCGATCTCGGGCGGCAGCATGTCGGCGCGGATCGCCTCCTGGCCGCCGGGCGCCATGATCAGCAGCCAGTCCATCAGGTTGCGCAGCTGGCGCACGTTGCCGGGCCAGTCGTACGACTGAAGCGCGGTCATCGCGTCGGCCGAGAGGTCGCGGCCGGGAATGCCGGAGCTCTCCGCCGAGCGCACCAGGAAGCGCCGCGCCAGTTCGGGCACGTCCTCGCGGCGCTCGCGCAGGCTGGGCACGCGCAGCGGCACCACGGCGAGGCGGTAGTACAGGTCCTCGCGGAAGCGGCCGGCGGCGATCTCTGCCTGCAGGTCGCGGTTGGTGGTCGCCAGCACGCGGACGTCGACCTTGACGCGCGACGTGCCGCCGATGCGCTCGAAGGTCTGGTCCTGCAGGGCGCGCACGATCTTGCCCTGCGTCTCCAGCGGCATGTCGGAGATCTCGTCGAGCAAGAGCGTGCCGCCGTGGGCGCGCTCCAGCATGCCGGTGCGGCGCGGCACGCTCTGGGCGTCCAGGCCGGCCTCGATGCCGAACAGCTCCTCCTCGAAGCGCGCGGGGTTCAGGGTCGCGCAGTTCAGGGTCACGAACGGGCCGTCGGCGCGGCGCGAGCGGGCGTGGATCATGCGCGCGGCCACGTCCTTGCCGGCGCCGGCGGGGCCGGAGATCAGCACGCGCGAGCCGGTGGGCGCCACGCGGTCGATGGCCACGCGCAGGCCGTTCATGGCACTGCTCTCGCCGGTCAGCTCGGCCTCGGCGCCGACGCGCAGGCGCAGCTCGGCATTCTCCGCGGTCAGGCGGGCGGCCTCGAGCGCGCGGCGCACGATCAGCAGCAGGCGGTCGGACTTGAACGGCTTCTCGATGAAGTCGTAGGCGCCGTGCTGGATGGCGGCGACCGCGGTCTCGATGGTGCCGTGGCCGGAGATCATCACCGCCGGCACCACCGGCTCCTCGCCGTGCAGCGCCTGCAGGATGCCCAGCCCGTCCAGGCGCGAGCCCTGCAGCCAGATGTCGAGGATCACCAGCGACGGCCTGCGCGCCCTGAAGGCGGCGATGGCGGCGTCGGCGTCGGCGGCCTGGCGGGTCTCGTAGCCCTCGTCGCGCAGGATGCCGTCGATCAGCATGCGGATGTCGGGCTCGTCGTCGACGATCAGGATCTCATGCGCCATGGCGTTCGCCCTCCAAGACAGCGTCGGACCCGGGGCCGACGGACCCCTGGCCGCCGGACCCCTGGCCGGTGGACCCGGGCGTGCCGCCGGAGCCGGGCAGGTGCAGCGCCGCGACCGCGCCGGGCCCGTCGGCCCGGTCGTGCAGCGTCACCGATCCGCCATGGTCCTCCATGATCTTCTTGACGATGGCAAGCCCGAGCCCGGTCCCCTTGGGCTTGTGGGTCACGTAGGGCTCGGTCAGGCGGGTGCGGTCGTGCGCCGGCAGGCCGATGCCGTCGTCGCTCACGGCGATGCTCACCTCGCCGCGGCACTCGCTCACGCTGAGCGAGACGTGGCCGGGAGTCTCCCCCGCGCCGCGCGGGCGCATCGCCACGGCGTCGGCGGCGTTCTGCAAGAGGTTGGTCAGCGCCTGGCCGAGCAGGCGCGCGTCGCACGGCGCCACCGGGCCGCGCTCGGGGATGTCGGTCGACCAGCCCAGCTCCGGGCGGGCGGCGCGCTGCAGGATCACCGCCTCGCGCGCGACGCGGCCCACGTCGCCGGGCCTGATCACCGGCTGCGGCATGCGGGCGAAGGCGGAGAACTCGTCGACCATGCGGCCGATCTCGCCCACCTGGCGGACGATGGTGTCGGCGCACTGGATGAAGGTGTCGGGGTCCGAGGTGATCTCGCGCGCGAAGCGGCGCTTGAGACGCTCGGCGGAGAGCTGGATGGGTGTCAGCGGGTTCTTGATCTCGTGGGCGATGCGGCGCGCGACGTCGGCCCAGGCGGCCTTGCGCTGGGCGGACTGCAGCTCGGTGATGTCGTCGAAGGTGACGACGTAGCCCTCCGCCCTGCCCGCCTTCAGCTCCGGGCCGATGCGCACCAGCAGGGTGCGGCGCGCCATCTCCGGGCCGATCTGCACCTCCATGCGGCGCGTGCGGTCGGGGGCGGCCGCGGTGCCCGCCAGCAGCTCGGCGAACTGCGGCACAAGCACGCCGAGCTTCTGGCCGGTGGCGGCGAGCAGGTCGATGCCGAGCAGCTCGGTGGCGGCGGGATTTGGGAGTTCGATCCTGGCGTCGGCATCGAGTCCTATGACGCCGGCGGAGACGCCGGACAGCACGGTCTCGGTGAAGCGGCGGCGCTCGTCGATCTGGCGGTAGGCGTCCATCAGCTCGCCGCGCTGGCCGGCGAGCTGGCCGGTCATGCGGTTGAAGGCACGGCTGAGGCCGGCCAGCTCGTCGTCGCTGCCGGCCTCGGGGACGCGCACGCCGAGGTCGCCGGAGCGCACCCGCTCGGCGGCGGCGATCAGGCGGCCGACCGGGCGCGCGATCTGGTTGGCGAGGACGAGGCCGAGCAGCACCGCGGCGGAGAGCACCAGCAGCGCCACCAGGCCGAAGATCAGCACGAAGCTGACCTGCAGGCCGTAGCGGTTCTGGTCGAGGCGTTCGTACTCGGCAACCGCACCTTCCGCACGGTGCATGTGGTCGAGGATGTGCGGGTCGATCGCCCGGCTGAGCAGCATCAGCAGCGGCGGCGTGGTGTTGAGCTGGACGACGGCGCGCACCTCGGATTCGTCCGACGTGCCGAGCACGGCGACGTCGCCGCCCTCTGCCGCCTGGTTGGCGGCGGGGGGGATGGTGCGGACGTCGAGGTCGGAATGCATTCCGTTGGCGGCGACCACCTGGCCGGTGGTGGGCTCGAACACCACGGCCTCGTCGAGGCCGCGCATCGCGGTCTGGCTGATCAGCAGGGATTCCAGGGCCTGCGGGTTGCCGCCCATGGTGCGGCCGGCCTCCTGGATGTCCTGCGCCATGCCGAGGGCGTCGGCGCGGATGTTGTCGCGGTGCTCCAGCAGGTAGCCCTGCGAGGCCTGCAGGCTCTCCTCCAGCGCCGTGCGCACGCGGTCGTTGAACCAGGACTGGATTCCCAGGTGGAAGAACACGGTGGCGAACACGGCGACCAGGATGGTGGGGGTCACCGCGACCACGCTGAACAGCACGACCAGGCGCACGTGCAGCCTGCTTCCGGCAGAGCCGCGGCGGCGCTCCACCCAGACGCGGGTCAGTCGGCCGGCCAGGGCGGCGCCGAGCAGCAGCAGGGCCACCACGTTGGACAGGGTGATGGCGAACACGAGGTTGGGGCGCGAGGACAGCGTGGTGCCGCGCGCCAGCATCACGAAGCTGGCGATGCCCAGGCCGAGCGCCACGGCGGCGAACACCAGCGTGGCGCTCTTGCCGAGCAGCAGGTCGGCGAGCCGGCGCGGACGACGCGTGCCGCGTCGCGACGTCGGCCCGGCGGGCTCGGGGATCGGAGCGGCGCTGGCGGCGTTCGGGACCTCAGCCATGCGCGCGCCCTCCGCCCGGTCGGCGGGCCGGAGCGTGCGACGCCGCCACGGTGCGGGGCTCAGCCGATCCCCCGCACGACGGGGATGTCGAGGTCCTTGATCTTCTTGCGCAGCGTGTTGCGGTTCAGGCCGAGCATGGCGGCCGCCTTGATCTGGTTGCCGCGCGTGGCCGACAGGGTCATCTGGATCAGCGGGCGCTCCACCTCGGCGATCACTCGGTCGTAGATGTCGCGCATCGGCAGGCCGTCGTGGCCGCCGGAGAGGAACTGGCGGATGTGGCGCTCCACCGCCTGGGCCAGCGGCTCGCCGCGCGGATCGGCGCCGGCGACGGGCTCGGCGGCGCTCTCCGGCTCGCTCAGCTCCGCGGCGATCACCTCCTCGGTGATGGTCTCCTGCGGGTAGAGCGCGGCCAGGCGGCGCATCAGGTTCTCCAGCTCGCGCACGTTGCCGGGCCAGCGGTGCGAGCGCAGCCGCTCCAGCGCCGGCGGGTCCAGGGTCTTGGACGGAAGTCCTGACTGATGTGCCAGTTCCAGGAAATGTCTCGCAAGAACCGGAATGTCTTCCGCACGCTCGCGCAGCGGCGGCAGGCGGATCGGCACCACGTTGAGGCGGTAGAACAGGTCCTCGCGGAACTGGCCGTCGCGGATCGCCTGGCGCAGGTCGCGGTGGGTGGCGGCGACGATGCGCACGTTGGCGCGGATCGGCTGGCGCCCGCCCACGGAGGTGAACTCGCCCTCCTGCAGCACGCGCAGCAGGCGGGTCTGCGCCTCGGGCGGCATGTCGCCGATCTCGTCGAGGAACAGCGTGCCGCCGGCCGCCTGCTCGAAGCGGCCCTGCGTGCGGTTCATCGCCCCGGTGAAGGCGCCGCGCTCGTGGCCGAACAGCTCGCTCTCGATCAGCTCGCGCGGGATGGCGGCCATGTTGATCGCGACGAACGGGCCGCTGCGCCTGCGGCCGTAGTCGTGCAGGGCGCGCGCCACCAGCTCCTTGCCGGTGCCGCTCTCGCCGTGGACCATCACCGTGA
>CAXSER010000111.1:0-7926 GCA_964236315.1 uncultured Acetobacteraceae bacterium
AAAGGCGAGCCTTTGGCGGAGTCCAGAGGCAGAGCCTCTGGCCTTGCTTCCTGCCTCCGTTCAGGCCTCGCGCAGCGTATAGTCGAACTTGTTGCGCGCCAGGTTGACGTTGTAGTGCGGATCCGCCTTCATGTATTTGTGCCACTTGGTCACGAAGCGCGCCTTCTCCGCCTCCGCCTGCGTCGACCTCACCTGCGAGATGCTCTCGTAGTGGTACATCTCGCAGAACGGCGTGTAGACGATGCGATACCCCGCCTCCACGATCTTGAGGCACAGGTCCGTGTCGTTGAAGTCGACCGCGAAGCTCTCGTCCAGCCCGCCGACCTGCGCCAGCACGCTCTTGCGCGTCGCGATGCACGCCCCGGTCATGGCCGAGTAGTTGCGGATGACATGCGTGAACGCGTTGTAGCCGACGAACTCGCGCGGATACGAATGGTAGATGTGCGCCGTCCCGTCGTTGACGCCGACCACCGTGCCGACGTGCTGGATCGACCCGTCCGCATGCAGCAGCCGCCCGCCGACCACGCCGATCTCCGGGTCCTGGCTCAGCTCCATCAGCGCCGTGAGCCAGTCCTCGTTGATCACCTCCATGTCGTCGTTGAGCATGACGAGGTGCTCGGTCCGCGCCTGGCGCACCGAGAAGTTGCTCTTGTTGGCATAGTTGAACGGCTTCATCGGCCCGTCGTACGGCACCACCCGAACGCCCCGGCTGGTCATGTACGACACCTGGTCGCGCGACAGGTTGGCGTTGTCGACCACCACGATCTCGTAGTTCGGATACGACGTCCGATCGAGGATCGACTGCACCAGGTTGTCGACCATGTGGAACTTGCCGCGCCCGGGCAGGTCGATCGTGGTGTTGTTGGTCAGGATCAGGATCGACACCCGCGGCGTGCCGCGCACCGGCCTGCGGATGCGGTACGTCCCCGGCAGCAGCCCCTCCTCGACCCACGCGCCCGCGCCATACTTCTCCGTCGCATGCTCGCTCAGCGCCCGCAGTCCCGCCGTCAGCGCATACGGCTTGGCATCGACGATCATCGCCGACGAGCCCGGAATGGCACGCCAGTGGTACAGCGGCTTGGCGATGTGGTGGATGTGCGGGGTCGCCCGCGACACCCTGAGCATCAGGTCGTAGTCCTGGCTGCCCGAGAACTCGTCGCGAAACCCGCCCAGCTCCAGGAACAGCTTCTTGCGCACCGTGAGGATGTGCAGCGTGTACATCACGCTCTCGAGGTGCTCCGGCGACCAGTCCGGCTTGTAGTAGTGGTCGATGTGCTTGCCGTTCTCGTCGATCTTGTCCTCGTCGCAGTACATCGCCTGGATGTCGCCGTCGGCGTTGAACGCGCGGGCCATCTCCAGCAGCGCGTCCGGCGCCAGCACGTCGTCGTTGTCCAGCATCAGCAGGAACTCGCCGGTCGCCATCTCGGCGGCCGCGTTCGAGGCGCCCGCGATGCCGAGGTTGGTCTCCAGCCTGCGGATGCGGATGCGCGGATCCGTGCCGCGCAGCTCCTCCAGCACGGCGATCGTCGCCTCGCTGGTCGAGCAGTCGTCGCAGATGCACAGCTCCCAGAACGGATAGGTCTGGTCGAACACCGACTGCAGGCACTCGCGCAGGTAGTGCGGCGGCACGTTGTACACCGGCACCACCAGGCTCAGCACCGGCTTGACCCGGCTCAGCTCGGTCAGCGCCTCGCGCGAATACGCCGACAGCGGCTTGATCAGCGCCGGCGTCGTGATGGTGCGCGCCTGCCCGAGCCAGCCCACGAACGGCGGCATCTCCGCGTCCAGCCCGATCTCCAGCAGCCGCTCGCGCATCTGCTCGCCGATCCTGTTGATGCTGAACTCCTCGCGCATCCGCGCCTGCGCCCGCTCGCCGCGCGCGCGCGCGTCCTCCGGGTTGTCGCGCACCGCGAGGAACTGCTCGACCAGCGAGTCCTCCAGCGGGTCGGCCCAGATGTAGCCCGGGAAGTACGGCCCCGCCTGCTGCTCGATCTCGATCAGCCGGTAGTCGATCGGGAACCCCACCGTCTCGTCGAAGAACTCCAGGTTGCCCGAGTACCCCGTCGCGATCACCGGCTTCCCCAGCGCCATGAACTCGGCGATGTTGAGCCCGAACCCCTCCGAGCGGTGCGCCGAGACCAGGCAGTCGCACGCCGACTGCAGCAGGTGCATCTGCGCCTCCGGCAGCCGATCGGCGATCACCAGCACGTTGTCCACGCCGCGCAGCACCCGGTTCAGGTCGCGCGTGACGCCCGGGTCGATGTTGCTGGAGTGGAACTTGATCACCAGGAACACGTCGTCGCTGCCCGCGAACGCCTGGCGGAACGCCTCGATCACCATGCGCGGGTTCTTGCGCTCCGACGTGCTGCCCACGTCGAAGGCGGTGAGGAACACCAGCCGGTCGTGCGGGATGCCGAACGTGTCGCGCGCCACCTGGCTCGGCGCCGGCGACACCTCGATCGGCAGCCGGATCTTGTGCACCGGCACCGGCGACATCGCGACGATCGACTCGACCTCGAACTCGCTGTTGGTCCACACCTCGTCGAGCGGCCCGAACGCGGAGAACCACTCCGGCCGGAACGCCGCCAGCTCCCACGCCCACACCGCGACGTTGTACGCGTCGTCGAACCGCCCCACCGGATACAGGCTGGTCAGCCAGGCGATCTGGTCCGCGTTCGCCAGGATCAGGTTGATGCGGTACTTCGGCGTACGCTCGTAGTCGCGGTGCAGGATGCGCGCCGCCCCGTGCGAGACGTCGAAGTTGTGCAGCTCGAACGGCATGCCGCTGCTCTTGACCGCCCGCACCAGGGCGCGCGCGGCCGTCCCCAGCCCCGACGTCGCCGCGAACGGCCCGTAGATGTTGAGCCCGAACGGCTTGCGCAGCAGCCCGGGAACGCTGGCGCTCCACTTGCAATACGGCGCGACCCCCGGCCCGTGCCGGCCCTCGATGCGCCCGTGGTTGCGCCAGTGGTCGCGCGCGTCGTCCAGCCGCCCGCCGACCGCCTCGCGCACGTCGGGATACAGGTACATGTAGCCCTCGGAGTCGAAGTTCTCCGTCTCCGCCACGAAGTCCTGCCCCTGCGGCGGCTTGGGATACGAGTAGAACGCGTCCGCAGTGATCGTCGGCCGGGCGCCGCGGCGCTCCTCCTCGCGGCCGTACTGCAGCCAGTGCTCGTAGCCGCTCTTGAAGGCGCCGGAAGCGACCGCATCCTGCACGTCGGGATTGATCGCGAGGTACACCTCCTCGTTGAACCGATCCTCGTCCGCCGTCTGCGCTCTCGGCACCGCACTCTCCAGCTTCTGTGACCTGCGCGTCCGGCGCGTCGGCGGCGGCTCGGGCTGCACGACCTCGGCCGCCGGCTCCGCCTCCGCGACCGTCGCCTCCACCGGCTCCGCTGCCGCCAACGGCTCCGCTGCCGGCGCCACCCTGCGCGGCGGCCCGATCAGGCACGCCGGCCGCCCGCGGTGGCCAGAGCCGATCTCGGCACGGCCGAACCGCTCCCAGTGCTCGAACCCGGTGGCGACGATGCCCTGCTGCACCGCGTCCCGCACGTCGGGGAACGCGTCCAGGTAGGCCTCCTCCGGGAAGTTCGCCTCGGTCAGCTCGAAGGCGGAGTCGCTGGGTGCATCAGGCATCGGTCTTTGTCTCTCGATCGGATCGACGGATTGCGCTGCGTCCGCGCTCGCTCAGGCCACGCCGCAGGCCGCGGCGCGCTCAGCGGACATCGTAGTACTCGGCGATCGAATCCCACGCCCCGGACTCGCTCCATCCCAGCGCCGCCAGCGGCCGCGCCAGCGCCGACGGCAGCGCGGGATCTGCGTTGATCCGCACCATCGGCTCGCCGAACTCCGCCTGCTCAGGCAGCACGACGTCGCAGGCCATGGCACTCCTCGCCCGCATCTCGCGCGCGAAGCGCTCGGTGAACGCGCCCTGCTGCTCCACGTAGCCGCTCGGCCCGAGATGCCCCGGCGCGCTCCCCGCCGCCAGCCGCTCCGCCAGATCGACATACGCCGCCGCCAGCAGCCCCACGTGGATGTTGTCGCGCACGTACGCCGGGGTCTTCACCTCGGCCGCGCGCCCCTCCTTCCAGCAGCGCATCAGGTACGCGCAGAACCTGGGCTCCTCCAGCGGCCCGAACGGGTTGGGGATCACGAACTTCGCCTCCGCCACCCCCAGCTCGCCCGCCTGGTGCGAGATCACCTGCGCGCTCAGCCCCTTGCTCAGCCCGTACGCCGAGAACGCGCGCAGCGGCAGCGTCCCCGCCCCCTCGCCCTGCTCGAACACGCTGCCGGTGTGCAGCACCGCGCACGACCCCGCCGACTGCATCGCGCGCAGCACCGCGCGCAGCCCGCGGGTGTTGGCCGCGACCGCACCGGCGATGTCGAAGTCCGCGCTGCGGTAGTCCCCGACCTGCGCCGCGTGGTGGCACAGCACGTCCGCGCCGGCCGCCGCCAGCCCGAGGAACCGCTCGTCGCCGAACGCGCACTCCCAGACCACCTCGGCGCACGCCTCCAGCACGCGCACCCGCTCGCCGCGCACGCCGTCGTAGCTCTCCCGCGTCCCGCGCACCGGTGCCACCACCTGGTGCCCGGCGCGCGACAGCGCCTGCGCGAACCACGCCCCGGTGAACGAGCTCCCCCCGGTCAGCAGGACCCTCAAGCGAGGCCCCGCAGCCGCTCGACGCCGTGGAACTCCGGGTCGAAGTCCGGCCACGCCGCGTCCTTGGCGGAGATCTCCTCTGGCGCCATCGGCCACTGCACGTCGAACCTCGGGTCGTTCCAGCGCACGCCGCGCTCGGCCTCGAAGTTGTAGAAGTCGCTGACCAGGTACAGCGCCTCGGTGTCCGGCTGCAGCGTCAGCAGCCCGTGGGCGAAGCCGCGCGGCACGTACATCATCAGCCGGTTGTCGTCGTTCAGCTCCGCGCCGAACGAGCGCCCGTAGGTCGGGCTGTCCGGCCTGAGGTCGACGATCGCGTCGAACAGCGACCCCTTCACGCAGCGCACCACCTTCACCTCGGCCGAGGGCGAGAGCTGGTAGTGCATGCCGCGCAACGTGCCCGCCTTGGCCGACAGCGAGTTGTTGACCTGCCTGAAGTGCGTCTCCAGCCCCTGCTCGCCGAACTCCTTCTCGCAGAAGAACCGCGCGAAGAACCCGCGCTCGTCGCCCTTGCGCTCCAGCTCGATGGTGAAGGCGCCGTGCAGGGGAGTCGGGTGGAACTTCACGCGCCCTTCCCCCAGCGCAGGTCGTTGCCGATCGCGCCGTCCGCCATCAGCCCGTCCAGCACCTTGAGCCGGATGAACGACCCCTGGCGGAACTCCTTGTCCGCGAACTTCATGCCCCCCAGCAGCCCGCGCAGGCGCTCCACGGACGCGGCGAGCTCCGTCGCCGGCTGGTGCTCCGGCGCCAGCTCCTTGAACAGCGAGAAATCCACCTGGTACGACCGCTTGTCCGGCGGCGCGTCGGTGTTGATCGACACGGTGGCACCCTCGACCCCGTCGGCCACCGCCTGCGCCAGGTCGCGCACCCGGTAGTTCCAGCGGTCCGACCCCGCGTTGACCGAAAGGTACGCGCCGCCGTTGTCCGCCTCCCGCGTGATCGCCCACTCGATCGCGCGCGCCATGTCGGCGACGTCGATCAGCGGCCGCCACGGCGACCCGTCGCTCAGCACCGTGATCTTCCCGTCCGCCATGGCGCCGGCGACGAAGTCGTTCAGCACCAGGTCCAGCCGCAGCCGCGGACTCGCCCCGCACGCCGTCGCGAAGCGCAGGCACGTCACCGTCATGCCGCCGTTGTTGGCCGAGCGCAGGCCCTCCTCGGTGGCGATCTTGCTGCGCGCGTACGCCGTCAGCGGGTTGACCGCATCCTTCTCGGAACGCGCGCCCCCCTCGGCGAAGCCGTACACGCTGCACGACGAGGCGAACGCGAAATGCTTCACCCCCGCGTCGCGCGCCAGCATCGCGCAGCGCACCGACGCGCGGTGGTTGATGTCGTCCGTCACCGCCTCGAAACGGTTGCCCATCGGGTCGTTCGACACCGCGGCCAGATGCACCACGGCATCCACGCCCTCGAACAGCTCGGGGCCCATGTCGCGCACGTCGCCGAAGATCTGCCGGTCCAGCAGACGCTCGGGAAACTGCACCGCATGGGTCAGCGACTGGGCGAAGAACGCCGCGTCGTAGCCGATCAGCTCGGCGCCGGGGAACCGCGTGCGCAGGTGGCGCACCAGCACCGGCCCGACGTAGCCCATGTTTCCGGTAATCAGAACGCGCATCAGCACAGCCCCCAGTTCTTCGTCTTGCAACCCGTGGCCGGCCGGCACTTCGCCGCCCGGCACGTCATCCGCCCGCAGCCCCGCCCGCCGGCATCATGCCAGCGGCGCGCATCAGGCTACCACTTCTTCCACGGCGCCTTGTTCGCGGCCCACAGCTCCTCGAGGTGCCGCTTGTCGCGCAGCGTGTCCATCGGCTGCCAGAACCCGGGATGGTGGTGGATGCCGAGCTGCCCCTCCCTGGCGAGCTGCTCCATCGGCTCGCGCTCCCACACCGTGGTGTCGCCCTCGATGTAGTCGCCGACCTTGGGCGAGAGCACGAAGTAGCCGCCGTTGATCCAGCCGCCGTCGCCCTCCGGCTTCTCCTGGAAGCCGTACACCTTGTCGTCGGCGATCTGCAGCGCCCCGAAGCGCCCGGGAGGCTGCACCCCGGTCACCGTCGCCTTGAGCCCGGAGTTGCGGTGCTCTCGGATCGTGCGGCTGATGTCGATGTCGCCCACGCCGTCGCCGTACGTGCAGCAGAACGCCTCGTCGTCCTTGACGAACGGCAGGATGCGCTTGATGCGCCCGCCGATCATCGTGTCCTCGCCGGTGTCGACCAGCGTCACCGTCCACGGCTCGGCACTCGCCTGGTGCACCTTCATCGAGTTCTGCTTCATGTCGAACGTCACGTCGGACATGTGCAGGAAGTAGTTCGAGAAGTATTCCTTGATCTGGAAGCCCTTGTGGCCAAGACAGATCACGAAGTCGGTGATGCCGTGGCTCGTGTACGACTTCATGATGTGCCACAGGATCGGCCGCCCGCCGACCTCGACCAGCGGCTTCGGCCGGATCTCGGTCTCCTCCGACAGCCTGGTTCCCTTGCCGCCGGCCAGAATCACTGCTTTCAAGACTGCATTTCCTTCACGCCACACGAACCTGGAACACGAGCCATCCCCGCAGACCGGCCGGCATCCCCGGCCGCCCCAGAGAACCACAAGAACCTGAACGATGCCTTATCGCCGGCCCCGGCACGCCCACTCTCCCGCGGGAAATCCCCCGCCGACCGCAGCGCGGCGCACCAGCCGCCCGCGCCACTCGGCGCCGGCATCGCGCCCCGGGATCGATCCTGCCGGGCATCGCTCCCATGCTGCACTGCGGCAAACCTCCTAGCAGCGGATCGGACGGGTCGCAACCGGAACGGCGCACCCGGCACAGGCGAATGACGCCGGCCGGATTGTCAATACACCGGTATGTGCCCGGCTGTCCCGATCCGTCGCCTTTGACACGCGCGGCGCCCGCCGAACATGCTTGCGCCATGCCTCCGCCCCTCCCCGCCGCCGACGTCGCGCCCCCTGGCGCCCGCCGCCCGGCGCCCTCCGCCCTGCCCCCGACGGGCAGCGACGCGCACCGCACGGTCCTGCGCGACAGCGGCCTTTTCATGGCAGGCCACTACCTGCATACCTATCCCGAGGTCGCGGCCGCGCATACCGACCCGCTGCGACACTACTGTGACGAAGGCTGGCGCGAGCACCGCTCCCCCAACCCCTACTTCGACCCCGCCTTCTACCGCGCCCGCGCCCGGGCCCCCCCCCCCCCCCCCCCCCCCCCCCGAGCCCCCCCCCCCCCCCCCCCCCCCCCCCCCCCCCCCCCGGCCCCCCCCCCCCCCCCCCCCCCC
>CAXSER010000112.1:0-7924 GCA_964236315.1 uncultured Acetobacteraceae bacterium
GCAAGGCCGGGCTCTGCCCGGACCCGCCAGGGGCGAGCCGCCCCTGGACCGGCGTGACTCGGTCCGGTTTTTCGCGAGCGAGATCTTCGGATGGTAGGTCAGTTCGGGCCGTCTATAAGGATCGCAGGAAATGCTGCTTAGGGTAATCCAGGCGTAGAGCCCATCTTATTAATCATTTAACTTTTTATCTATCTGAGACGCATGCAAATCATAGTCCTCATAAAAAACGTCTATCACAATCCTTACTTCTTCTTCTGCCCGTCAATTTTCTATATATAGCAGTTGGAAAAACTCGTTCAAATTGAACCGGAATATTACGAGCAGAAACCTTAAACCGGATATCTGTATTACATTCTACTATCTTGCCAGCATAGGTGGCTCAATACGAAGAAAAAACTGTTGTCACCGCCTACCTTCCCTGAGCCGACGACCCGCTTCCACCCGAGCGCACTCACCAGATCCTCGGAACGATCCCGTCGAAGACCACATCGGCGGACACGAGCGACACGGCCTCCTGCCGAGCCGTCGCGGCGATCAGCCGGTCGAACGGATCGCGGTGCGCCCAGTCCATCATCCCCGCCAGGACGCAGACCGCCGCCCCGAAGCTGGCGACCACGCCGCCCTGCTCCTCCAGCAGACCGGGCAGCCTGTCCACGAAGGGCACCATCTCCGGCCACTTGCCGAGCCTGACCTTCTGGGCGATCTCGAAGAAGCTGATCGGGCTGATCAGCACCGTGTCCGCCCCGTTCATGGCCGCCAGCGCCCGCGCCGAAAGCCGCGCGTCGCCCCCGAGGCTCCACGCCCAGGCGTGGGTGTCGAGCAGCACTGCCGTCACCCGTCCCCTCTTTCCCACGAATCGAGTTCGTCCGCCTCCATCGGCGCCAGGAAGTCCGGGCCGGCACCGAGCTGCCCGGCGAGCACCCCGACCTGGAACGGCCTCTGCGGCACCGGCACCAGCCGGACGACCGGCCTGCTGCCCTTCGCGATGATGATCTCCTCGCCACCGAGGGCGGCTTCGATCAGCCTGGAAAGGTGGGTTTTCGCCGCGTGGATGGTGACCTGCCGCATGATGGCCTCCCGGAACCGCCCCAGGATGACCATCTCCGCCCCTTGGTCAACTTGACTGGCGTGTGATCGCTTTCGCGCGCGCCGCGAACCCCTCCGGCGTGAGCACGTCGAGATCGGGGAAAAGCCCCCGCATGGGCCCCACGTTCCACGTCACGAGGCCGGGAATGCCGTGCGCGACCGCCGCCCCGCCGATCAGCGCGTCGTACAGCCTCGGCCCGACCCCGCCCGAGGCGGCATATGCGCCGATGGCCTCGAACGTCTGCGCGGCCGTCAGCCCCACCAGGCCCGTGATCGCCCGCAGGCTCGCCAGCGCGGCCCACGCCTCCCCGGCGGAGAAGCCGAGCGCCCGCTCGCCCCCGCGTGTCAGGGTGCTGTAGGCCTCGGCGTGGCTGTGCGCGGACACGGCGAACCGGGCGGGCGCGGGCCCGTCCAGCAGGGCGATCGACGCCGCGTGGTGCTCGTGTGCCTCCGCGAGCATCGCGACCACCACATTGCTGTCGAGCAGCGCGTCGAACCCGCTCAGAGGTCGCGCCCGCGCACGGCCGCAAGCGCCTGCTCCGCCTCGTCGTGCGTCACATGCCGTCCCTGCGCCGGCTTGACCAGCAGGCGCCCCCGCCGGACGAGTCCCTCGACCGTCCCGGCATCGGCCGGCGGCACGTACCCGCGCAGCGCATCCTCGACGATCTCCGTCGTGCTCATCCCGGTCCGGCGCGCGATCTCGCGGGCGCGATCACGGGCATACGCGGAGCGGATGTTGAACTGGGTGTTGTCCGAGCGCGGCATGACATGGGTCCCCCGGACCGCACCCTAGCCCCCCGCGCAAGCCGTGGCTAGCGCCCCGAGCCGAAGGCTACCGACCTGGAACTGCCCGGGCCGGCCATCCCTCTCGCCCGCCACCCCGCCACGACCGCCCCCTTGCGCCGCCGCCGCCCTACACCCAGTCCAGCAGCGACGGCAGGATCTGCTCCAGGTCCCACGCCGACGGGTCGCTGACCGCCACGAACGCCATCTGCAGCGCGACCAGCGTGGCATGCCCCAGCACGACCGCGCCCACGGCGGCCACCGTCGTGACCAGCGCGATCTCCACCATGTGCCCGCGCCGGTGCCCGCGCCGCCAGCGGTGCAGCAGCCCCGCCAGCACGACCGCGAACACCGCCGCGTTCGCGACCCCGGTGACCGCCATCACGTGCGTCCATCCCAGCAGCGACAGGTACCCGAGCGTCTGCCCGATGACCAGGAACCCGAGCACGCTGAGGCACGCCACGTCGAACGCGACCAGCAGCGCCGCCAGCAGCGCGAGCAGCGCCCGCCCCGCCCGCCCCCGTCCCGGCCCGGACCCCTGTCCCCCGGCAAGCGGCGCGGCCACCGCCCGCTCCCCCGGGCGCGAAACAGGCAAGCCCCCCGCCCTACGCCCCGATCTCGAACATCCCCTCCACCTCCACCGCCGCTCCCAGCGGCAGCGACGCCACCCCCACCGTCGAGCGTGCATGCCGCCCCGCGTCCCCGAACACCGCGACCGCCAGGTCCGACGCCCCGTTCATCACCCCCGCGTGCGCCGTGAACTCGGGCGTCCCCGCGATGCACCCCCCGCGCCTCACCACGCCCACGACGCGGTCGAGGTCGCCCCCGCACGCCTCGCGCAGCTTCCCGAGCAGGTTGACCAGGCACAGCCCTGCCGCCCGCGTCCCCTCCTCGGGCGAGACGTCCGCGCCCAGCCGCCCGCTGACCGCGACCTTCCCGTCCTGCATCGGCAGCTGCCCCGACAGCACGACCAGCCCCGCCCCGGCCGCGCCCGCTCCCGCGACGCCCGCGAACGCCACGTAGTTCGCCACCGGCGCCACCGGCCTAGGCAGCGCGATCCCCAGCTCCGCCAGCCTCGCCTCGACCCGCCCGCTCATGCCCGCGCGCCCGCCTGCCCGTGCCCCGTCCGCCCGCGCCCCGTCCGCCCGCGCTCCGTCCGCCCGTGCCCCGCCTGCCCGTGCCCCGCCTGCCCGTGCCCCGTCTTCCGTCGTCCGCTCATCGCCGTCCCCGCCGCCTGGTTGCCACCGCAGCCTGCCGCCCCGCGTCCCCGAACGCCAGCGCCCGCGCACCCTCCCGGGCGCCCGCCCGCTGGCACGGGAGTTGCTGGGCGATGGCCACAGATTCCGTCTGCCGGGCGCCTGCGCGCCCGGCAGACCCGTGCCACCCGTCCCGGAGACCTGACCCGCGATGAACGAGACCATCACGCCTGCCCGCATCGTAGGCAGCATGATCGAGGCCGGGGCAGTCCGGGCGAAGCTCGCGACCCTGCCGCTGTTCGTGCGCGCCGCCCTGGCCGGCGCCTTCCTGGGCGTGGCCACCACCCTAGCCTTCACCGTTCTGGCGCAGACCGGCCTGCCGATCGTGGGCGCGCTGATCTTCCCCGTGGGCTTCGCGATGATCGTCGTGCTCGGCCTCGACCTGATCACCGGCTCCTTCGCCCTGCTGCCGATGGCGGTCATGGCCGGCCGCGCCACCGTGCCCGAGATGCTGCGCAACTGGGCGGTCACCTTCGTCGGCAACTACGTCGGCGCCCTGCTCCTCGCCGTCCTGATGTGGGTGGCACTCACCAGCGCCGGCCACGACACCGGTGCCCTCGTCGGCGACCGCATCCGCGCCGCCGTCGCCGCCCGCTCCGCCGGCTACGAGGCGCTGGGCGCCGCCGGCCTGCTGACGGTGTTCGTCAAGGCGATGCTGTGCAACTGGATGGTCTGCCTCGGCGTGACCATGGGCCTGGCCGCGACCACGTCGGCCGGCAAGATCATCGGCTGCTGGCTCCCCATCGTGATCTTCTTCGCCCAGGGGTTCGAGCACGCCGTCGTCAACATGGCGCTGTTCCCCCTCGGCCTGATGCTCGGCGCCCCCGCCAGCGTCTCCCAGTACCTGGTCTGGAACGAGATCCCGGTGACCGTGGGCAACCTGGTCGGCGGCTTCCTGTTCACCGGCCTCGCCCTCTACGTCAGCCACGGCCGCGACGTCGGCGCGACGCCGGCCCGCACCGCCTCGCCCCTGGCCGTGGCCTCCTGAACGACGGAGCTTCCCAGATGCCCGACACCAGCCTCGGCGAGCCCCAGGGCCTTTCCGCCAACCTCGCCTCCCCCGGCCTCGACCAGGGCGCCGCCGTCGGCGAGGCGTTCAGCGGGGAGCAGCAGGAATACCTGAAGGGCTTCATGGCCGGCGTCGAGGCACGCCGCGGCGCGCTCGGTCTGCCGCTGGCGCCCGCCGGCGGCGGCACCGCCGAGGCGACGGACCCCACCGACCTGCAGCGCGTGGCCCAGGACGAGCTGATCGCCAAGGGCGGCAAGCTGTCGACGATCGAGAAGCTCAAGCGCGCCCGCCATCCGCTGGACCGCTGGGACGAACTGGAGGCGCGCGCGGCCAAGGGCGTGTTCCCCAAGGGCGACGACAACTTCCTCACCCGGTGGCACGGGCTGTTCTATGTTGGCCCGACTCAGGACGCCTTTATGTGCCGGTTGCGCATTCCCGGCGGCATCCTGGCGGGGTTCCAGCTGCGCGGACTGGCGGACATGGCCGACGAGCTGGCCGCGCCGTTCCTCGACTGCACGACGCGCTGCAACCTGCAGTTCCGCGAGATCCCCGCGGCCAACGGCCCGAGGTTGCTGGTAAGGCTGCAGGAGCTGGGCATGACGGCGCGCGGCTCGGGAGCGGACAACATCCGCAACGTCACCGCGCCGGCCACCGCGGGCATCGACCCGCAGGAGCTGCTGGACTGCCGCGCGCACATGCGGGCGATGCATTTCCACATCCTCAACCACCGCGTGCTCTATGGCCTGCCGCGCAAGTTCAACATCTCGTACGACGGCGGCGGGCGCATCCCGACGCTGGAGGACACCAACGACGTCGGCTTCACCGCGGTCGAGGTCGCGGACGGCCACGGGGTCGAGCCCGGCGTGTACTACCGCCTGGCGCTGGGCGGGATCACGGGGCACCGCGATTTTGCGCGCGCGACCGGGGTGATCCTGCGGCCGGACGACGCGACGCGGGTGGCGGACGCGGTGCTGCGGGTGTGGATCCGCCATGGCAACCGGGTGGATAGGGCGAAGTCGCGGCTGAAGTACCTGCTCGACGACTGGGGCATCCCGAAGTTCCTCGACGCCGTGGAGGCGGAGCTGGCGCCGCTCACCGGCACCGCGATGCCGCCGCTGGCGAACGGGGCGGAGACGCCGCTGTTCCGCGTGCCGGAGGAGGCGATCCGCCCGCCCGCGACGCAGGACCGGCACGGGCACCTCGGCGTGCATCCGCAGAAGCAGGAGGGGCTGTTCTACGTCGGCGTGGTGTGCGCGATCGGGCGTATCACCAGCGACCAGGCGCGCGGCCTGGCGGCGGTGGCGGAGAGGTTCGGGTCGGGGACGATCCGGCTCACGGTGTGGCAGAACCTGCTGATCAGCGACATTCCCGAGGCGCAGGTGGCGGGTGCCATCGAGGCGATCCGGGCGCTGGGTCTGGATGTGGACGCGTCGCACATCCGGGCAGGGATGGTGGCGTGCACCGGGGCGGCGGGCTGCAAGTTCGCCAACGCGCACACCAAGCAGGATGCGGGGGCGATGGCCGAGTTCCTGGACCGCGAGATCACCGTGGACCAGCCGGTCAACATCCACATCACCGGGTGCCACAACTCGTGCGCCCAGCACTACGTGGGCGACATCGGGCTGATCGGCTCTAAGGTCGAGCGCGGCGAGGATATGGTCGAAGGCTACGACCTGCACCTCGGCGGCGGGGCAGGCGTGGAGCAGGCGGTGGGGCGCAAGATCCGCGAGAAGGTCGCGGCCGACGAGGTGCAGCCGGTGGTGCTGGGCCTGCTGCGGGCGTGGCAGACGACGCGCGAGGGCACGCAGAGCTTCCAGGAGTGGACGCGGGCACGTGGCGACGAGGAGCTGGCGGCGCTGGCCGGCGGCGGGGCGGTGCCGCCGGACTCCGGGGACCACGTGGCGTCGGAGAGCGACCCGGGGGCGCACCCGTGAAGGCAAGGCCAGGGGCGCTGCCCCTGGACCCCGCCAAAGGCTCGCCTTTGGAAACCTGGGATCTGGTCCGGGGACACCCTGGCCTTGTCTTCAGTCGTGCCGGTCCAGGGGCGCTGCCCCTGGCGGGTCCAGGGCAGAGCCCTGGCCTTCCTTCCTTCTGTTTCGAGGACCTGACGCGATGAACGCGATCTCCGCCCCGATCCCGCTGATCCCCGACACCTCGCCGTTCTCCGCGCCGCAGCGGGCGTGGCTGAACGGCTTCCTTGCCGGGCTGTACGGCTCGGCCGGGTCGCAGCAGCCGATGGCGCTCGACGGCGCGGCGGTCGTGGAGGAGGACGAGGACTTCCCCTGGCACGACCCGGCGCTGGAGATGGACGAGCGGATGGGGATGGCGGCGGGCAAGCCGCTGAAGCGCACGCTGATGGCGGCGATGGCGCAGCTGGACTGCGGGCAGTGCGGCTACCTGTGCCAGACCTATGCCGAGGCGTTGGCGGAGGGGAAGGAGAGCTCCACCAGCCTGTGCGTGCCGGGCGCCAAGCCGACGCAGCGCAAGATCAAGGAGCTGATGGCGGCGGCTCCTGCAGCGGCCGCGGCGGCCCCGGTGGCCGTGGTGGTCGCGGCCCCGAAGGTGCTGACGACGGCGCGGGTGCTGTCGGCGACGCGGCTGACGGCGGAGGGCTCGGCCAAGGACGTGCGCCACGTGGTGATCGACCTGGTCGGCAGCGGGCTCACCTACGAGCCTGGGGACTCGATCGGCATCGCTGCGCAGAACGACCCGGCGCTGGTGGAGGCGACGCTGCAGGCGCTGCGGGCCACGGGCGAGGAGCGCGTGGCGTGCCCGGACGGCGAGGAGCGCGGCCTGCGCGAGGCGCTGGCGTCGCAGTTCGACATCGCCCGGCCGATGGACCGCACCACGGACCTGCTGGCGATGACGGCGACACACGAGCCGCACGCGGTGCAGCTGCGTCGGCTGTCGGACGGGGAGGACAACGTCGAGCCGGTGGACGCGGACCTGCTCGACCTGCTGGAGGCGTTCCCGTCGGCGCGGCCGTCGGCCGTGGACGTCGCGAAGTCGCTGCCGGCGCTCAAGCCGCGGCTGTACTCGATCGCCTCGTCGCTGCGGGCCACCCCCGGCCAGGTGCACCTGTGCGTGGGCGTGGTGAAGGCCACGCGGCGCGGGCGGGTGCGCCAGGGCATCGCGTCCGCCTTCCTCGCGCACCGCGCCGCGGATCACGGGCCGATCCCGGTCAGCGTCACCACCAGCCATTTCCGGCTGCCGACCGACCCTGCGAAGCCGGTGATCATGTGTGGGCCGGGCACCGGCATCGCGCCGTTCCGCGCGTTCCTGCAGGAGCGGGCGGCGCTGGGGCTGAAGGGGCGGTCATGGCTGTTCTTCGGCGACCAGCACGCAGCGTCGGACTTCCTGTTCGAGGAGGAACTGCGCGGCTGGCTGGCGGACGGGACGCTGGGGCGGCTCGACACGGCCTGGTCGCGCGACCAGGCGAAGAAGGTCTACGTGCAGGACCGCATGGTGGAGAACGCCGAGGATCTGTGGCGCTGGCTGCAGGACGGGGCGTCGTTCTACATCTGCGGCGACGCGTCGCGCATGGCCAAGGACGTGGATGGCGCGCTCCGGCGCATCGCCATGTCGCAGGGCGCGCTCGACGAGGCGCAGGCGAAGGACTGGATCGTGGCGCTGGCACGGCAGGGACGCTACCAGCGGGACGTGTACTGAAGGAAGGCCAGGGCTCTGCCCTGGACCCGCCAGGGCGAGCCGCCCTGGACCCGCCTTACTTAAGTCCAGGATTCCAAAGGCGAGCCTTTGGCGGAGTCCAGAGGCGGAGCCTCTGGCCTTG
>CAXSER010000113.1:0-7899 GCA_964236315.1 uncultured Acetobacteraceae bacterium
CGGCGTGCAGGTGGTCTGAGGAAGGGAGGCAAGGTTGAGGCTCTGCCTCAAACTCTGCCAAAGGCTGCGCCCCTGGAACGCATCCTTTAAGTAACGCATCTCTTAAGTGATGCCGTTTCAGGAGAGGCTCGCCCCTGGCGGGTCCGGGCAGAGCCCGGCCTTGCCTCACTTCAGCGGGTCGTGCCCCCAGTTCATCAGCGACTGCCGCCAGCGCGAGTCGGCGACGTCGCCGTGCGCGCGCTGAGCCGTGTGGCGGTGCACGTATCCGGTGACCTTGCGCATCAGGTCGTACTCGGCGTCGCCGTAGCGGTCCTGGTGCAGCTCGTGCAGGGCGAGGATCTCACGCCCCGTCCAATGGCCCACGGCCTCCTCGCCGTCCGCGTCCCTCACCCGCCCGCCGCCCTGCGTCATGCCGACGGAGCGGCTGCCCCCGGTGTCGAGCCAGCGTCGCAGCTCGGCGTGCGTCATGTTGACGGCTTCACGGTAGGCGGCCCGCATCTGGGCCTTGTCGTCGTCGGAAGGCGTGTGTCCCGTCATCGCCCGCTCCTGTGCCGCCGATCGGCCTGCGCTGCTGAACGCGGGCGGCGCGGGATGGCTGCATGGCGCGGCGTTGCGACATCCGGTCGCGCGGGCCGGACGACACGTCGTGGCATTCGGGCCGGGGCCGGATAGACTGTGGCCATGCCCGCCCAGCGCACCAGCCTCGAGGTCTTCCCGGCGCTCGCCTCCGAGCATCCCGTCGCCACCCGGGCTGTGCCAGGCCGTTCCCGCAGCGTTGGCGAGACAGGCCGGGCAGGACCTCGTCTTCGCGGGCAGTCGACGGCCCGTCCGGGCGGGCTGTCGCGGCCGTGCGCCGCAGGGCGGGGCTGAGGCATGGACCAAGCGGCCATGCAGGGGTTCCCGGCGGGCGGCGGCGAGACGGGGCGCCGCATCCGCGCGCACGACTGGTCCGCGACGCCGCTCGGGGCGCGCGAGGGCTGGTCGCCCGCCCTGCGCGTGGCGCTGCAGCTTGTCCTGGACTCGCCCGAATCCATGTACCTGGCCTGGGGTCCCGAGCTCGTCTTCCTCTTCAACGACGCCTACCGGCCGATCCTAGGGCCGCGGCTGGAGTACGCGATCGGCGCCACCCTGCCGGCCCTGTGGCCCGACGCCTGGGAGCAGGTGCGCCCGATGGCGGAGCAGGCGCTTGCCGGCGGGTCCTGCCGCTTCGACGACCTTCCGGTCGCCATGGCCCGCGGCGGCACGCCAGAGGAGACCTGGTGGTCGTTCTCCTTCTCCCCGGTGCGCGACGAGGACGGGCTGGTGGCCGGCCTGTTCTGCATCACCCGCGAGACCACGGCGCGCGTGCAGGGCGCGGCGGCTCTGCGCGCGAGCGAGGCGCGCCACCGCCAGATCCTGGACGGCGCCATCGACTATGCGATCATCAGCTCCGACCTCGGGGGACGGGTGACGAGCTGGAACGAGGGGGCGAGGCGGATCCTCGGCTGGGATGAGGCGGAGATGCTCGGCCAGCCGCCGGACCGCTTCTTCACGCCCGAGGACCTGGCGGCGGGCCGGACCGCGACCGAGAGGGAGGAGGCCCTGCTGACCGGCCGCGGCAGCGACGAGCGTTGGCATGTGCGCCGCGACGGCAGCCGGTTCTTCGCGCTGGGCGAGATGATGGTGCTGCGCGACGAGGCGGGCGCGGCCACCGGCTTCCTCAAGATCCTGCGCGACCGCACCGAGCAGCGGCAGGCCGTCCTCGTGCTCCAGGCCAGCCAGGAGCGGGTGGAGGCCGCGCTCGCCACCGGGCTGGTGGGCTTCTTCGACTGGGACGTGGCGGGCGCGACCGTGCGGGCGGACGAGCGCTTCGCCGGGTTCTGCGGGCTCGACGCCGCCGCCCTGGCTGGGGGCATGCCGCTGGCCGAGGTCGCGGAGGCGATCCATCCGCAGGACCACGAGGAGGTCGGCAGGGGCATTGCCGGCGCGATCGAGCTCGGCGGCGAGTATACCGGGCAGTTCCGCATCGTGCGGCCCGGCAGCGGGGCGCGCAGCGTGCTGGTGCGCGGCCGCGGCGCCGGGCACGACGGCGGGCGGACGGGCCGCTTCGCCGGCATCGCCATCGACGTGTCCGCCACCCTGGACGCGCAGGAGGCCCTGCAGGCCAGCGAGACGTTCAACCGCGACGTCCTCGCCAGCTCCAGCGACTGCATCAAGGTGCTCGATCTCGACGGGCGGCTGCGCTTCATGAGCGAGGGCGGCCAGAGGACCATGGAGATCGACGACTTCTCCGCCTTCGAAGGCTGCGCGTGGCCCGATTTCTGGCACGGCAAGGAGAACGGCTTGGCCGAGGCGGCGCTGGAGACCGCGCGGGTGGGGGGGCGTGGCCACTTCCAAGGCTACACGGACACCGCGAAGGGGAATTCTCGCTACTGGGACGTGGTGGTCACGCCGATGCTGGGTGCGGACGGGCGGCCGGAGCGGCTGCTCTCGATCTCGCGTGACGTGACCGAGAGCCGGGTGGCCGCCGAGCGCATCGAGATGGCGCTGGAGGCCGGCTCGGTGGCCGGCACCTGGATCTGGGACGTGCAGGCCGACCGGCTGGTGGGCGACGCGCGGATGGCGCGCGCCTTCTCGCTCGATCCCGTGGTGCTGGCGGCGGGCGTGCCGGCCGAGCGTGTGATCGTGGCAATCCACCGCGACGACGTCGCCGCCACCCGGACCGAGATCGGACGGGTGCTGGCGGAGGGGGGCGCGTACCGGGCCGAGTACCGGGTCCGCGACGGCGGGGGCTGGGCGTGGGTGGAGGCGAACGGCCGCTGCGACCTGGATGAGGGCGGCAGGCCGGTGCGCTTCCCGGGCATCCTCGTCGACATCGACCAGCGCAAGCGCCACGAGCTGCGCCAGGCCGCCGTGCTCGACCTCGGCCACCGCCTGCGCGACGCGCGCGACGCCGCGGCGATGGCGGCGATCGCGGCGGAGGTGCTGGGCCGCACCCTGGGGGTGTCGCGGGCCGGCTACGGCAGCGTCGACGCCGCGCGCGAGATGACGCGCATCGAGCAGGACTGGTGCGCCGAGCCGGGGATCGCGAGCATCGCCGGGCTGCACGCCTTCCGGGCGTTCGGCACCTTCATCGACGAACTCAAGCGCGGCGAGATCGTGGCGATCGATGACGTGGCGCTTGACCCGAGGACGCGTTCGGGTGCCGCGCGGTTCGCGGCGCTGCGCATCGGCGGCCTGCTCAACGTCCCGCTGCTGGGCAAGGACGGGATGGAGGCCGTGGTGGTGCTGCACACCGAGCACGCGCATGGCTGGCGCGACGACGAGGTCGACTTCGCGCGCACGGTGGCGGACCGCACCTGGGCCGCGATTCAGCAGGCGCGCGCCGAGGCCGAGCTGCGGCGGATCAACGCGACGCTGGAGCAGCAGGTCGCGGAGCGGACGGCGGACCGCAACCGGCTGTGGCAGCTCTCGGGCGACATCATGCTCGTCGCGGGCTTCGACGGGGTGATCGCGGCGGTGAACCCGGCGTGGACGGAGGTGCTGGGCTGGCACGACGAGGAGCTGGTCGGCAGCGCGCTGTTCGGGCTGATCCATCCCGACGACCTCGCGCGCACCATCGAGGGCGCGGAGGACATCGCGGTTGCCGGCCGCTCGCTGCGCCGCTTCGAGAACCGCTACCGCCACAGGGACGGCAGCTACCGCTGGATCAGCTGGACAGCGGGGCCGGGCAGCGGATTCATCGTCGCGGTGGGGCGCGACGTCACCTCTGACAGGGAGATCGCCGACGCCCTGCGCAGGGCCGAGGAGCAGCTTCGCCAGAGCCAGAAGATGGAGGCGGTGGGCCAGCTCACCGGCGGGCTGGCGCACGACTTCAACAACCTGCTCACCGGGATTGCCGGGAGCCTGGAGCTGATGCAGGTCCGGGTCGCGCAGGGGCGCGTCGCGGAGGTGGGCCGCTACGTCGACGCCGCCCAGGGCGCGGCGCGGCGCGCGGCAGCGCTGACGCACCGGCTGCTGGCGTTCTCGCGGCGCCAGACGCTCGATCCCCGGCTGACCGACGCGAACCGCCTGGTGGCGGGCATGGAGGAGCTGGTGCGGCGCACGGTCGGGCCGGAGACCATGCTGGAGATCGTGGCGGCGGACGGGCTGTGGCGCACGCTGGTCGATCCGGGGCAGCTGGAGAACGCGCTGCTCAACCTGTGCATCAACGCGCGCGACGCCATGCCGGACGGGGGCAGGATCGTGGTGGAGACGGCCAACCGCAGGCTCGACGGGCGCGCGGCCGGCGAGCGCGAGCTGGCGCCTGGGCAGTACGTGTCGCTGTGCGTCTCGGACACCGGCACCGGCATGCCGCCCGAGGTGATCGCCAAGGCGTTCGACCCGTTCTTCACCACGAAGCCGATCGGGCAGGGCACCGGGCTCGGGCTGTCGATGATCTACGGCTTCGCGCGGCAGTCGGGCGGGCAGGTGCGCATCCACTCGGAGGTCGGCAGGGGCACGACGGTGTGCCTGTGGCTGCCCCGCCATCTCGGCGAGGCGGACGACGTCGAGGAGCCGCCCGAGGCGGCCGCTGCGCTTCGGGCCGGGCAGGGGGAGACGGTGCTGGTCGTGGACGACGAGGCGACGGTGCGGATGCTGGTCGCCGAGGTGCTGGAGGAGCTGGGCTACGTCGCGATCGAGGCGGCCGACGGGGCGGCAGGGCTGAGGGTGCTGCAGTCCGGGGCACGCGTCGACCTGCTGGTCACCGACGTGGGACTGCCGGGGGGAATGAACGGGCGGCAGCTCGCGGATGCGGCACGGGTGTCGCGGCCCGGGCTCAGGGTGCTGTTCATCACGGGCTATGCCGAGAACGCGGTGCTCGGGCACGGGCACCTGGAGCCGGGGATGCACGTGCTGACCAAGCCGTTCGCGATGGAAGCGTTGGCGACGCGGATCAAGGAGGTGATCGACGGGTAGGCGGGGAAGCAAGGCCGGGCTCTGCCCGGACCCGCCAAAGGGCCGAGCCCTTTGGCGGCCCTTCCCTGAAAGAAGGTGATCCAAGGGCCCAGCCCTTGGCGGAGTTTGAGGCAGAGCCTCAACCTTGCCTGTCTGCGCCCTCAGAGGAACGAGACGGGGTCGACGTCGACGTCGACGCGCACGCCGCGCCCGACCGGCACGCGGGCGAGCCACGCGCGCAGGATCGGCTGGACCGCGATCTCGCGCCGCGTGCGCAGCAGCAGGCGGCGGCGGTGGCGGCCGCGCAGGATGGCGAGCGGGGCGGGCGCCGGGCCGAGCACGGTGATGCCGTCGCCGTGCGGGGCGGCGAGACCGAGAGCGCGGGCGGTGCTGTCGGCGTCAGGCTGGGTGTCGGCGCTGACGATGAGGGCGGCGAGGCGTCCGAACGGGGGCCAGTGGCCGGGGCGCCGCTCGTCAGCCTCGCGGGCCATGAAGGCAGCGAGGTCGCCCTGCAGCAGGGCCTGCATGACGGGGTGCTCGGGGGAGAAGGTCTGCAGCAGGACGCGGCCGGGGCTCTCGGCGCGGCCGGCGCGGCCGGCGACTTGGTGGAGGAGCTGCACGGTGCGCTCGGAGGCGCGCAGGTCGCCGCCGCCGAGGCCGAGGTCGGCGTCGACCACGCCGACCAGCGTGAGGTGGGGGAAGTGCCAGCCCTTGGCGACGATCTGGGTGCCGATGATCAGGTCGACCTCGCGCGCCGAGATGGCGCGGGCGGCCTCGGCGGCGGCGTGCGGACCGGGCAGGGTGTCGCTGGCCATCACCAGGGTGCGCGCCTCGGGGAACAGCAGCGCGGCCTCCTCGGTGATGCGCTCCACGCCGGGACCGATGGGGGTGAGACTGTGCTCGGCCGCGCAGGTGGGACAGAGGGTGGGGATGGGCTCGCCGTGGCCGCAGTGGTGGCAGGTGAGGACGCGGCGTGCGCGGTGCTCGACCAGCCAAGCGGTGCAGTTCGGGCAGCCCATGCGGTGGCCGCAGGCGCGGCACAGCGTCAGGGGCGCGTAGCCGCGGCGGTTGAGGAACAGCATGGCCTGCTCGCCGCGGGCGAAGGTCTCGTGCGCGGCCTCTGCCAGCGCCGGGGAGATGAACTTGCCGCGTTCGGGCGGGTGGTCGCGCAGGTCGATGGCGGCGACGCTGGGCAGGGTGGCGCCGCCGTGGCGCGCGGCCAGGGTGAGGCGGCGGTAGCGGCCGAGGTCGACGTTGGCGAGCGTCTCCAGGCTGGGGGTGGCGGAGACGAGGACGCAGGTGGCGTCGGACAGGCGGGCACGGACCACAGCCATGTCGCGGGCGTGGTAGTTGACGCCGTCCTCCTGCTTGAAGGCGCTCTCGTGCTCCTCGTCGACGACGACGAGGCCCAGCTCGGGGAAGGGCAGGAACAGGGCGGAGCGGGCGCCGACCACCACGGGCGCCGCGCCGTCGGCCACGGCGCGCCAGGTGATGCGCCGGGTGCGCGAGGCGAGGTCGGAGTGCCACACGGCCGGCGCGGTGCCGAAGCGGCGCTCGAAGCGCTCCAGCCACTGCGAGGACAGGGCGATCTCGGGGAGCAGGACCAGCGCCTGGCGGCCCTGGGCGAGGCACTCGGCGACGGCCTCTAGGTAGATCTCGGTCTTGCCGGAGCCGGTGACGCCGTCGAGCAGGGTGACGGAGAAGTGGCGCGCGGCGGTCTCGGCGCGCAGGACGGTGGCGGCGCGGGTCTGGTCGGGGGAGAGCGCGGGGCCGGGGTGGGCGGGATCCGGGGCCAGGAACGGGGGCGCGGTGGGCAGGGCCACGGGCAGGATCAGGCCGGACTGCGCCATGCCGCGGATCAGGCCGGTGGAGACGCCGGCGAGGCGGGCGAGCTCGGCGCCGCCGCGCGGGCCGTCGCGCAGGGCGTCGAGCACCAGGCGGCGGTGGGGGGTGAGGCGTGGGGGCGCGCGTGTACCCGCGGCGTCGATGGGGTTCGTGGTGGCGGGGGCCAGGGCGGCGGGTGGTTCAGGGGCGGAGGTCTCGGGGGCCAGGGCCCAGCCGGCCGGCGGGGTGGGCGGCGACAGGGCATTGACGCGCAGGGTCATCGCCAACACCTCGCCAGGGGCGGAGAGGGTGTACTGCGCGACCCAGTCCACGAAGCGGCGCAGGGCGGCGGGCAGGGGCGGGGCGTCAAGCCGGGCGGCCACGGGCTTGAGCCGGGAGTCGGCCACGGCGGGGCCGGAGGGCGCGTCCCACACCACGCCGACCTCGGCACGTCGGTTCAGCGGCACCAGCACGATGTCGCCGGGCGCGAGCGGCAGGTGCGCAGGCGCCGCATAGTCGAACGGACCGGTGAACGGGTAGGGGAGCAGCACCGGCACCCGTGGCACGGCGGCGGGCTCTGGTGCGGGCGCGGCGGGCGGGCGTCGCCGGCGCCTGGGCGCGGTTGCGGCCAAGCCGCCCGGGGGAGTGCGGCCGCTGGGCACGGCGGCGTCGTCCTGTATGGTGGGCAGGCTGAACTGCGGGGGAACGGACCTGCTCATGCGACGGATATTTCGGTGGTGTGCGGCGCGACCGCAACCGGGCACGTGTTCGGCGACCGCGCAGGAATGAGGGTGGCTGCCGGCGTGGCGTCTCCGCCGTCCGACGAGGCCGTGGAGCGGTTCCTGGCCGCGCGGCCGGACTGGCTGGCGCAGCGGCCGGCGCTGTACGGCGTGCTGGAGCCGCCGCAGCGGGTGCACGGCGAGTCGTTGGCCGACCACATGGCTGCGATGCTGCGCCATGAGCGCGCGCGTGCCGTGGCGGCGGGGCGTGCGGTCGACCAGGTGGTGGAGGACCGGCGCGCGGCCGCCGGGCTGGCGGGGCGGGTTCAGTGCTGCGTGCTGGCGCTGATCGCGGCGGCCGATCCTGTGGAGTGCGTGTCCGCCGAACTGCCGGGCCTGCTCGGGGTGGACGCGGCGGTGCTGTGCGCGGAAGGGCCGG
>CAXSER010000114.1:0-6431 GCA_964236315.1 uncultured Acetobacteraceae bacterium
TCGCGGTGCGGGGGCTGGCGGCGGGGCTGCTGGCGATGCCGGTGCTGTATGCCGCGGTCCTGTGGCTGGAGCTGCCGCGTCTCGGGCCGCTGTGGATCGCGCCGCGGGCGGAGGCGGCGCTGCGGGCGGACTGGCCGGGGTGGAACGACGCCGGGCGCGGCCTGGCGGCGGTGGGATTCGCCGAGCCGAGCCTGATGTTTCTGGCGGGTTCGGAGCTGCGGTGGATGGCGGCGCCGGAGGCAGGGGCCGCGTGGGCGCAGGGCGGGATCGACGCGGCGCTGGTGGCGGAGCCGGATCGCGCGGCCTTCGAGGCGGCGCTGGCCCGGGGGCAGGCCACGGCGCGGGCGGTGGCGACGGTGGACGGCTACAACTACTCGCGCGGCAGGAGGGTCCGGCTCACGCTGTTCGTGCGCTGAGGGCGCGTCCGCCGAGGGGGGCGCGTCCGCCGGGTGGGACGTGTCAGTCGGACGGGAAGCGCTGGCGGCAGGCGGAGGCGAGCTCGACGGCCGCGGTCTCGCTCTGGCTGCCGGGCACGACCTGCAACACGCAGCGCGCGAACCCGACCCGGCCGGGGTGGAACGCGCTGGTGGGCGTCACCAGGAAGCTGCAGGCGTCGCGGATGATCGACACGGCGTAGCGCGAGCGGGTGTCGCCGATGTGGTCCAGCTCGCAGTCGGCCTTCTGTCGCAGCCGGTCGATGAGCAGCTGCGCATGCCCGGAGCCCGCCTGGAGCACCAGCGCCGCGCCTGCCGCCATCAGCGTCCTGCCAAGCGTCATCAATGTCGCCCCTCCGCCTCCGATGTGGGTCGCCTCCGGCCTGGTCCCGCGGGTGGACGTCGGGACCGGCTGGCGTCGCGGGAGGCGCCGGGCGGGCGGATGCCCGCGGACGAAGGGCTGCGGCCGCGTCGGCGGCGCCCGCGTCAGGGAGCCGAGGCGACCTCGCCCCGCAGCTCGTCGATCGCGCTCAGCAGGCTGCGGGTGCTGAACGGCTTCGGCAGGAAGCGCTCTGTGGCGGTCAACGGCTTGATCTCGGCGTAGCGGCCGCTGATGTAGATCACGGGCACCTCGGGGTGCTGGCGCCGCAGCTCGGCGGCGAAGGCGCGACCGTCCATGCCCGCCCCGAGGTTGATGTCCGTCACCACGATGCGTGGCGGCCCCTGGTCGACGATCGCGCGCAAGGCATCCTCGCCGCAGCGCTGCTCGACCGTCGCGAGACCGGCTTCGTGCAGGGCTTCGACCAGGCAGACTCGGATCAGATCGTCGTCGTCAATCAGCAGAACGTCCACTGCACGCGCCTCGCCCGGGACCGGGCGTCTTCCTCGCATGGTTGGGGTTGGCGAGGCAGTCACGAATACGACAGACCCGCGACACGGAAGTGCCGCCACCACACATGCGGCACAACGCCACGTCGGCCCGGCCGTTGCACGGGTTGCTGGCATGCCTCCAGGACGTGGGCCATGCCGTTGCCCTGTCTTCGCATGGGGCGCAGGACCAGGCCCGCCCTGTCGCAAGGAGATGGCCGGCCATGGCACAAGCACCCGCGGACCGGCTCACCCCGGCCCTGATCGGCCTGACCGGGTATTACGCCGTCGCGGCCCTCGCCAGCCTCACCGATGCCGCCTTCGCCACCTGGGTCATGGTGCTGATCTACTGCGTGCCCCTCGTGGTGGCAGCCGTCGCGTGTGTCTGGGCGGGCGCGCACCGGGTGCTGACACGCCGCAGGGGCGCGCGCAGGCCCCTCCCCGCCTAGAGGGTGGCGGCAGCCCTGCCGGTCGAGCAGCAGGGCAGAAGTCCTCTTTTTCAGAAGAAAAAGAGGCAGAAAGACTGTGCCCATGAGGTCGTGGACACACGGGCGGCTTCCTATGCTTGTGGGTGAAGGTTCCCTGGGTGCGTTTTTCCAGGAAGAGCGCGCTTCCTGTTCGTCGTGGTGCGTGAGGGCGCAGCCGGCAGGTTCGCGTCAGCCCGAGGGCGACCCCCGCCGTGGCGAGCCCTGCGGCGCGTGCTTGCCGGGCCGAAAGGCCCGTGCCACACGCACAGGATGACATCGATCCCGGCCTCCGGCGCCAACGCCTACACGGGCAGCCCGCTCGACCGGGCGAGCGAGCGGCGGCGCGACACGGCCTGGCTGTCGGAGCGCCGCCTCGACGCGGCCAGCCGCTTCGTGCCGATGTGGCGGGGCAAGGTGATGCTGCGCGACCGCGGCGGGGCACCGGCCGCCGCCCTGCTGTGCGGGGCCGAGGCGCAGGCGTGCCGCGAGGCGGAGCGCTGGGCGCTGCTGGGGCTGCAGGACGGCGTCGCGGTGTTCGCCGCCGACCTCGGACCCGGGCACGAGGTGGCGCCGCTGCCGGAGCTGGGGCGGTTCGAGGACCTGCGCGCCGTCGTCTCGTCGCTGGAGGCCAAGGAGGCCGCGATCCTGGCGCACGCCCGCGGCCTGATGGTGTGGCGCGCGCGCACCCTGTTCTGCCCCGGCTGCGCGGCCCCGCTCTCGGCGGAGGAGGGCGGCACGATGCTGGCCTGCACGCGCTGCGGCACCCACCATTTCCCGAGGACGGACCCGGCCGTCATCATGCTGGTCACGCACCGCGGACGGGCGCTGCTCGGGCACTCGCAGCGCTTCGCCAACGACGCGATGTACTCGACGCTGGCCGGCTTCGTGGAACCCGGCGAGAGCCTGGAGGAGGCGGTGGCGCGCGAGGTGTTCGAGGAGGCCGGCGTGCGCGTGACCGCCGCGCGCTACCACAGCAGCCAGCCGTGGCCGTTCCCGTCCAGCATCATGCTGGGCTTCTACGCCGAGGCCGACGACGAGGCGATCCGCATCGACGGCGACGAGCTGACCGATGCGCGCTGGTTCACCCGCGCCCAGATCCGCGGCCGCGCCTCGGAGGGGTTCGACATCCCGCCGCCGGACAGCATCGCCCGGCGGCTGATCGACGACTGGGTGCAGGCGGGATGAGCAGGCGGCAGGCGGCGTGCGTGCTGGCGGTGCTGGCGGTGGCGGGGTGCGCCGCGGGGCCGCGGTTCAGCCCGCGCTGCGAGCGGGAGGCGGAGCGCGACCCGAAGGTGCAGGCGCTGCAGATGGAGATCCTGGGCAACATCGAGGGCAACGGGCTGCGGCAGGCCAGCCTCGACGCCCTGCGAAGGCAGGCCGCGGCGCGCTGCCAGCGGCGCGAGGGCGGCGGGCCGGCGGGAGGCGTGGCGGCGCCGGCGCCGCAGCCGGGGCGGTTCTAGACAGGCAAGGCCAGGGCTCTGCCCTGGACCCGCCAAGGGCGGCGCCCCTGGACCGGCTTCACTTGAGTAGAGGATTCCAAAGGCGAGCCTTTGGCGGGGTCCAGGGGCAGAGCCCCTGGCCTTGCTACCCTTCCTGCGCCGGCACCGGCCCGCGCGTGGTGTCCAGCCCGTCCACCCGCGGCAGCTTGACCGTGCTGCCCCCGGCGGCCGCCTGGTAGATCGCCTCGATCAGGCGCATGTCCTGCAGGCCCTCCTCGCCCGGCGTGTGCGGCTCGCGGTCGGCGCGGATCGCCTCGGCGAAGGCATCCATCTCGGTGGCGAACTGGTTGTGCGGGGCGAAGCGGCGCTGCTCCAGGACGTTGCTGCGGCCCTGTTTGCGGCCGACCTGGAGCACCAGGTTGTCGTAGCCGAACGCGGGGTCGGCGCCGTACCAGGCGTCGGCGGCCATGATGCGCAGCTCGCGGTTCTCGTGCGTGCTGTAGTTGCTGAGCCCGGAGGCGAGGATGCCCGAGGGGAAGCGCAGGGTGAAGGCGCAGGTGTCCTCGATCTCGCGGAAGCGCGGGTCGTCCTTCGGCTGGGTGATCTGGCCGGTGACCTCGATGGGCTCCTCCCCGGTCAGGTAGCGGAAGGCGCTGAGGCAGTACAGGCCGACGTCTGGCAGCGAGCCGCCGCCGGCCAATGCCTTGATCTGGCGCCACTGGCCGTTGGCGGCGTCGTTCTGGCCGTTGGCGGCCTGGATCAGGCGGACGGGGCCGAACTCCTGCGCACGGGTCATGGTGACGAGCTGGCGGTGCAGCGGGTTGTACTGCAGGCGGTAGGCGATCATCAGCTTGCGTTTCGCGTCGCGGCAGGCGTCGACCATGCGTTGCGCGTCGGCGACCGTGGTGGCCATCGGCTTCTCGCACAGCACGTGCTTGCCGGCCTGGGCGGCGCGCACCGTGAACTCGGCGTGCATGGAGTTGGGCAGCACGATGTAGACGATGTCGACGTCGGGGTTGTCCTTGAGGCGGTCGAAGCCGGCGTAGTCGTAGAGGTTGCGCTCGTCGATGCCGTGCTGGGCGGCAACCGCGCGGGCCTTGTCGCGCTCGCCGCTGACCAGGGCGGCGAGGCGCACGCTCTTGCTCTGCGCGAAGCCGGGGATGATCTGCTCCAGGGCCAGGTGGCCGAGGCCGACCACGGCGACGCCGAGGCGCCTGCCCGGAGGCTGGCCCTCGGGCGGCGGGCCCTGCACCTCGGTGTCGTTGTGCAGCGCCGGGAGGGTGACCTGGTCGCCCTTGGTGGTGCCGAACAGGGCGGGGGGCTGCTGGGCGGCGGGCTCGGCGGCGCGGGCCTGGGCCACCACGCCCAGGGTCGCCAGGCCTGCCGCGGTGCCGCCCACCAGGGCGCGTCGGGTCACGTCGGTCATGCTGCGGTCCTTGTCGGGGGGAACGCGCGCCGCGCCGGGGAGGTGCGGCGCGGCCGGGGGAGCGGGCGGGCGCTCAGTTCTTCGGGACCTTCTCCTTGTCCCTGGCGGGGTTGGAGGTGTTCACCAGCTCGGGCGACTTCTGCGCGGGCAGGGTCTGGAGCTGCGCCCTGGTGTCGATGCGGCGGATGCGGGTGAACGGGGCGAGCACCTCCGGCCTGCCGCTGTCCAGGGCGCGCAGCACGCCTTCCAGGACGCGCACGTCGGCGTAGCCCTCCTCGCCGTCGGGCTCGGGCTCCACGTCGCCCTGGATGCAGGCGGAGAAGTACTTCAGCTCGCCACCGAAATGGTCGGTGTTCTTGAACGTGTGCTCGCTCTTGGTCTCGCCGACGGTGAGGCGCTGCTGCAGGGGGATGCCGTACAGGAACCCGGGGTTCATCTCCAGGCTGCCCTTGGTGCCGACCACGGTGTAGGTGTCGATGGAGTTGGCGCAGTAGGACACGACGAACTGCGCGATGCGGCCGCCGGGGAAGCGCAGGGTCACGGCCACGGTGTCGTCGAAGTCGCCGAGGCCGGCCTCGGGGTGGCGCGAGCCGGTTGCGGAGACGACCTCGGTGGGCTCGTCGCCGAACATGTAGCGCGCGGCGTTGACGGGGTAGGGACCCATGTCGAGCACGGGGCCGCCCTCGCGGCCGCTGCGGGCGCGGTGGTTCTTCGGCGAGACCATCTGGGCGAAGGTCGAGGTGAACAGGAGCAGCTCGCCCAGCTCGCCGGAGCGGGCGCGCTCGATCGCGTCCAGGGTGCCCGGCTCGAAGTGCAGGCGGTAGGCGACCATCAGCTTGGCGCCGGACGCCTTCTGCGCGTCGAGGATCTCCTGGGATTTCGCGGCGGAGACCTCCAGCGGCTTCTCGGCGAGGACGTGGATGCCGGCACGCAGGGCGGGGACGGCGAACTCGGTGTGGCGCCAGTTCGGCGTGGCCAGGTAGATCGCGTCGACCTCGCCAGAGCGCAGCATCTCGTCGAACTGGTCGTAGCGGTAGGTATGCTCGACGCCATACATCTTGCCGAGCCGGCGGGCCTTCTCGGGGTCGTCGGTGACGAAGGCGGTGACGACGGAGTTGCCGGTGTGGGCCACGCCGGGGAGCATCGCCTCCTGCGCGATGTCGCCGAGGCCGACGATCGCGTAGCGGACCTTCTTGTCCGAGCCGAGGCCCAGGGCCGAGAGGATGCTCATGGTGCGCGCCTTCTGCAGGGGTCGGCCGGTTGCGGGCGCGACGTGATGCAGGGGGAACGCGGGGCGGACAGGGAGGGCGCTTCACGTTGCCATGATCGGGGGCGCGGGCTGTCGTGGAGCGTGCGGCACGAAGAGCAGGAAGCGTGTTCTTTCTTGAAAGAAAGAACCAAAGAACTTTGCCCACAAGGGTTCGGAAGCAGCTGGGGTTCCGTGGACCCATGGGCAAAGTCTTTTTGCTTCTTTTCCTCCAGAAAAAGAAGACGCTTGCCTTCCTGTCTAGGCGACGGGGAGCGGGGCGCCGCGGGACTGGGCGCGGGGGTAGACGCCGAGGATGCGGGTCTCGCGCGAGAAGAACGACAGCTCCTCCAGGGCAAGGCGCAGGCCGGCCTGCTCGGGGTGGCCGTCGACGTCGCACAGGAAGCGGGTGGCGGTGAACTGGCCGTCGAGCATGTAGCTCTCCAGGCGGGTCATGTTCACGCCGTTGGTCGCGAAGCCGCCGAGCGCCTTGAACAGGGCGGCGGGGACGTTGCGCACGCGGAACACGAAGGTGGTCATCAGGCCGGGGGC
>CAXSER010000114.1:6441-7833 GCA_964236315.1 uncultured Acetobacteraceae bacterium
TCACGCGGTGGGTCGGGAGGCGGCGGGGCGCCTGGAACGGGGGGGGGGGGAGGTGGGGCCGGGGGAGGGGGGGGGGGGGCAGGGGGCGGGGGGGGGGGGGGGGGGGGGTGCGGGGCTCGCGGGCGCAGACGTAGAAGCGGGTGGTGTTGTGGCTGGCGTCCTCGACGTTGGCGCGCAGGATCTCCAGGCCGTACAGCGTGGCGGCGAGGCGGGAGGCGATGGCGGCGTCCTCGGTGCCGCCGAGGCGGGCGACCAGCTCGGCGGAGCCCGCGGTGTCGGCCTGCACGACGGCGCGCACGCCGAGCTCGTCGATGAGGCGGCGCACCTGGCCGAGGGCGACGGCGTGGCTGTGCACGCGCCTGAGGCCTTCGAGGGTGGCGCCGGGGGGGGCGAGGAGGCAGTGCTCGACGCGCTGGAAGTGCTCGCCGGTGATGGACAGGCCGCTGTCGGGCAGCAGGGCGTGGATGTCGGGGACGCGGCCGGCGAGGCTGTTCTCGCAGGCGAGCATGCCGAGGGCGGCGGCGCCGGAGCGCACGGCCTCGATGGCCTGGGCGAAGGTCTCGCAGGGCAGGGTCGGGCGGCCGGGGAAGGCGGTGCGGCAGGCCAGGTCGGAGTAGGCGCCGGGCTGGCCCTGGAAGGCGATGGGGCCGGGGTCGGTCTGGGTCATGCGCGGGGGTCCCGGGGCAAAGGAAGGCCAGAGGCTCTGCCTCCGGACTCCGCTCAAGGCGATTGCCTTGAGAATCCACTGCTTAAGTGAAGCCGGTCCAGGGGCGGCTCGCCCCTGGCGGGTCTGGGCAGAGCCCAGTCTTACTTGCTTTCCATCACCGCCCTGGCGTGCGCGAGGTCCGCCGGCGTGTCGACCCCGAAGGAGGCTTCCGCCACGCGGGCGCAGGCGATGCGCATTCCGGCTTCGAGGGCGCGGAGCTGCTCCAGGCTTTCGCGGCGTTCGAGGGGGCTTTCCGGGAGCGCCACGAAGCGGTCGAGGGCGGGGCGGCGCCAGGCGTAGAGGCCGATGTGGTGCCAGAGCGGGCCGGGGCCCCAGGGGATGGCGGCGCGGGAGAAGTAGAGGGCCGGCGCGGTGGCCTGGCCGTCGGCGAAGGCGCAGGCGGCCTTGACGACGGAGGGGGCGGCGGCCTCGGCCTCGGTGGCGACGGGGGCGACGAGGGTGGCGAGGTCGACGCCAGGGTCCGCGAGGGGGAGGAGGACGGCGCGCAGGTGGGCGGGGGGGACGGCGGGCTGGTCGCCCTGGAGGTTGACGACGACGTCGTGGGCGCCGTCGGGGTCGAGGAGGGCGAGGGCGGCGTGGACGCGGTCGGAGCCGGAGCGCAGGGCAGGGTCGGTGAGCACGGCGCGGCCGCCGGCGCGCTGGACGGCGTCGGCGATCTCGGGCTC
>CAXSER010000115.1:0-7831 GCA_964236315.1 uncultured Acetobacteraceae bacterium
GTCGCGGGGCTGGGCGCGCTGACCCGGCGGGCGGCGCTGCTGCCGCTGCTCGGGCTGGGCGCGTGCAGCGTGCTCGACACCATCTTCAGCGACGACTCCAACAAGAAGATCCTGCCGGGCCGGCGCGAGCCGGTGCTGGGCAGTGCGGCGGCCGAGATGGCGCAGGCGGACTCGGCGCACCTGCCGGCGATCATCCTGCCGCCGGTGGTGCGCAACGCCGACTGGCCGCAGCCCGGCGGCAACGCCACGCACGTGATGGGCAACCTCGCGGGCGGCTTCAAGCCGGCGTGGAGCGCCAAGATCGGCATCGGCGGCGGCTACCGCGCCAAGCTGACCGCGCAGCCGGTGGTGCTCGGCGCCCGGGTGTTCACCATGGACACCGACGCGGTGGTCTGTGCCTTCGACCTGAAGAGCGGCGAGCGGCTGTGGCGGCGCGAGACCAGGGACAAGGAGGCGCGCGGCACCAACCTCGCCGGCGGCATCGCGGCCGAGGACGGGCTGGTCTACGTCGTCACCGGGCGCTCCGACGCGCTGGCGCTGCAGGCCGCGGACGGCAAGGTGGCGTGGCGGGCGGCGCTGCCGGCGCCGGCGCGCTCGCTGCCGACGCTGGGCGGCGGGCGGCTGTACGTCGGGCTGATCGACGGGCGGCTGGTGGCGCTCGACCTGCACGGCGGCAGGCAGCTCTGGTCGTACCAGGCGGGCGAGGCGGGGATGATCGTGCTCGGCCAGCCCGCGCCGGGGTATTCCGACAACATCGTGGTCGCGGGGTTCGGCTCCGGCGACCTGGCGGCGGTGCACGCCGACACCGGCTCGCTGCTGTGGACCGACAACCTGGGGGCGGCCGGCGGGCGGGTCACGGCGACGGACCTGTCCTCGATCCGCGGCGCGCCGGTGATCGACGGCGGCACCGTCTATGCCGTGGGCCTGGGCGGGCTGATCGTGGCGATCGACCTGCGCTCGGGGCGGCGCATCTGGGAGCGGCCGATCGGCGGCGGGCAGATGCCGTGGATCGCCGGCGAGTGGATCTACCTGATCGACAACGACCAGCAGCTGCTCGCCATGACCAAGGCGGAGGGGCGGGTGCGCTGGGTCGCGGACCTGCCGCACTACACCGACGAGGCCAAGCACACCGGGCCGCTGTTCTGGTCGGGACCGGCGCTGGTGAACTACCGGCTCGTGCTGACCGGGGATCGCGGGCAGGTGCTGTACGCCAACCCGGTCAGCGGGGCGGTCACCGGGGGCGTCGACCTGCCGGCCGCCGGCGCGGTGCCGCCGGTCGCGGCGGCGGGGACGCTGCTGATCCTCACCGACGACGGGAAGCTCACGGCGCTCAGGTAAGGGAAGCAAGGTTGGGCTCTGCCCAGACCCGCCAGGGCGAGCCGCCCTGGACTGGCCTCTCTTAAGGAGTGCGTTCCAAGGGCGCAGCCTTTGGCGGAGTCCAGAGGCAGCGCCTCTGGCCTTGCCTGCTTCGCGTCCCCATTTCAGTTCGAGAACACACCGAGACGGCCTTGCGTCCCGTCTGAAAGGCCGCCGTGCCCGCGAACCAGACCCACACCGACACCGGGCCGAGCCCGCAGGTCGACGCACTGCCCGTGGTGGTGATCGCCGGGCGGCCCAACGTCGGCAAGTCCACGCTGTTCAACCGGCTGTCCGGGCGGCGCTCCGCGCTGGTGGCCGACACGCCCGGCGTCACGCGCGACCGCAAGGAGGCGGAGGCGGTGCTGCGCGGGCGGACGGTGCGGCTGATCGACACGGCGGGGCTGGAGGAGGCGGCGCCGGACTCGATCTACGACCGGATGCGCGTGTCGTCGCAGGCGGCGGTGTCGCTGGCGGACCTGGTGGTGTTCGTGGTCGACGCGCGGGCGGGGATCACGCCGGCGGACAGCCACTTCGCGGGGTGGCTGCGCCGGCAGGGGCGGCCGGTGCTGCTGGTCGCCAACAAGACGGAGGGGCGCGGGGGGGCGGCCTCGGCGATGGAGGCGTTCTCGCTCGGGCTCGGCGACCCGGTGGCGATCTCGGCCGAGCACGGCGACGGGCTGTCCGGGCTGATGTCGGAGATCGCGGACCGGCTGCCGAAGGTGGCGCGCGCCGGGCGCGACGGGGAGGATGCCGGGGACGAGGCTTCTGACGAGGCGGGGGGCGGGCCGGCGCGGCCGCTGCGGCTTGCGATCGTGGGGCGGCCGAACGCGGGCAAGTCCACGCTGCTGAACCGGCTGCTCGGCGAGGAGCGGATGATCACCGGGCCGGAGCCGGGGCTGACGCGCGACTCCGTGCTCTCGGTGCTGCACGACCCGCTCGGCGACATCGAGCTGGTCGACACCGCGGGGCTGCGCAAGAAGGCGCGCATCGAGGCGGACCTGGAGCGCATGTCGGTCAGCGCCACCATCGAGGCGCTGAAGATGGCAGAGGTGGTCGTGCTGTGCGTCGATGCGGAGCTGGGGCTGCACGAGCAGGACCTGCAGATCGCGCGGCTGATCGAGCGCGAGGGGCGGGCCTGCGTGCTCGCGCTCAACAAGTGGGACGCGGTCGAGGATCGCCAGGTCACGCGCAAGGCGATCTCGGACCGGCTGGAGACCTCGCTCGCGCAGATGAAGGGCATCCCGGTGGTGTCGTTCTCCGCGCTGACCGGGGCCGGCGTGGACAAGCTGCTGCCGGTGGTGCGCGCGGCGCACGCGACGTGGAACAGGAGGGTGGCGACGGGGGAGCTGAACCGCTGGTTCGAGCACGCGCTGTCGCGCCACCCGACGCCGCTGGTCGAGGGCAAGCGGATCAAGCTGCGCTACATGACGCAGGCCAAGGCGCGGCCGCCGACCTTCGTCGTGTTCGGCACGCGCGCGGAGATGCTGCCGGAGGACTACCGGCGGTATCTGGTGAACGGGCTGCGCGAGCAGTTCACGCTGCCGGGGACGCCGGTGCGGCTGCAGCTGCGGGGGACGAAGAACCCCTACGCGGACGACTGAAGGAAGGCCAGGGCCCTGCCCTGGACCCGCCAGGGCGAGCCGCCCTGGACCGGCCTTGCTTGAGTGGCGGATTCCAAAGGCGAGCCTTTGGCGGAGTCCAGAGGCAGAGCCTCTGGCCTTCCTATGCCGCGCCTGCCAGCGCCGGCAGTTCCGACCTCGCGTCCTGCCACATCGCGTGGGCGCTGCGGCAGATCGCGAGCCAGCAGTCCTGCGACACGCCCTGCGCGTCCTCGTAGGGCGCGAGCCGGTCGATGTGGCCGCGCAGCAGGCCCGGCCCCATCCACTCCACGGTGCCGGGCAGGTGCGCGGCGTCGGCAGGCACCACGTAGAGCAGCGTGTTGCGCGGGTTGTAGGAGCGCAGCGCGGCCCAGACCGGCGTGGCCTCCTCCAGGGCGAGGGGGATGTTGCGCTTGAGCACGAAGATCTTCTCCGCGGCGCGCAGGTCCTGCAGGAACAGGCGGAGCTGGAAGCGCAGCCGCTGGTGGGCACGGGGCAGCACGGTCTCCGCCGCGACCTCCCCCTCGTGCTCGAAGCTGTGGTAGCGCAGGTCGTAGGTGGTCTGCTCGATGATGTACTCGCGCGCGCCCTCCGGCTCGGTGCCGTGCACGACGGCGAGGTTCTCCGGCAGCGTCAGGCCGTCGAACTCGGTGTCCAGGCCGCGCAGCAGGTGGGTCAGGTGGGTGGCCGAGAAGCGCAGCAGGTTGAGCGGCTCGGCGCCGAAGCGGCGCTGGGCGATGCCGAACTCGCAGTTGTCGCCCAGGCTCTGGAAGCGCGTGACCAGCGCCTCCGCGGCCATCGGGAAGCGCTCCGGCTCGGCGTGGCGCGCGGGCACGCGGTCCGAGCCGTACAGGCGCACGCTGCGCAGCAGGATCGAGAGCAGGCGGTTGTCGTCGCTGTTGTTCAGCTCGGCGGCGCGCACCTTGTCGTAGTGCGCGATCGTCAGGACGAGGCGGCCGTCGCGGACCAGGCGGCGCGGCAGGCTGACGGAGATCTCGGTCGGGCGGTGCACGCGGTGCGTCGAGAGCAGGTGGCCGTCGCTCCACACCGCGATGCGCTGCAGCACGGCGATCGGGTCGATCCTGAGCACCACGACGTAGGCCGGGTGGTCGGCGGGGACCTCGAGCGTCAGCGTGCTGAAGTTGTCGACGGCCCAGACGTAGTCCGGCTCCGGGTGCGACCAGCCCGCGCCCATCGCGGGCAGGCCGGAGCCGCCCACCCGGAAGTCCAGTTCCGCCAGCAGGCCAACCGCCATCGACACACTCCTTCCCGCAGGCCCGGGCGCGACACGAGCCGGCGCGGCGATGCCGGCCGACGAGCCGCCGCGCGGCCGCCCTCGCATGATCCGGCCTTCGCGGCGGATGCGTGGCGTATCGGACGCCGAGACATAGCGTGCCAAAAATGTTTGAAGAAATCGCGAAGCGCGCCACGGTGCCGGGCAGATGCGGCGTGCGGTCCGGCGTGGCGGGTTCGGCGTGGCATGCGCGGCTTGCGGGAGGCGGGTTCGCCCTCAGGTTGATGCGGGGCCGATCCTGGCGGTTCGGCAGACAGGGGAGCAGGCGCATGGCGAAGACCGCGAAGAAGACCGACCCGACGCTGTGGGAGAAGGTCAAGGAGGAGGTCACCGGGGGCGACAAGGGCGGCAAGCCCGGCCAGTGGTCGGCGCGCAAGGCGCAGCTCGCGGTGCACGACTACAAGGCCGAGGGCGGCGGCTACGAGGGCGCGAAGACGGCGGACAACCACCTGGCGCAGTGGACGAAGGAGGAGTGGGGCACGAAGTCGGGCGAGGAGTCGGGCAAGACCGGCGAGCGCTACCTGCCGGAGAAGGCGCGCGAGGCGCTCTCGGACGACGAGTACAAGCGGACCACCGCGAAGAAGCGCGCGGACACCGCGAAGGGGAAGCAGCACTCCGCGCAGCCGAAGGACGTGGCGGGCAAGACCGGGGCGGTGCGGCACGCGTCGGAGCGGGAGGGGATGACGCGCGAGGCGCTGCTGCAGGAGGCGCGCAAGGCGGGGATCGCCGGGCGGTCGAAAATGAAGAAGGCGGAGCTGGTGGCGGCGCTGAAGGAAGGTTGAGGCTCCGCCTCAAACTCCGCCAAGGGCTGGGCCCTTGGATCGCCTTCTCTTAGGAAGTGGCAGTCCAGAGGCCCAGCCTCTGGCGGGTTTGGGCAGAGCCCGACCTTGCTTCCTCATCCTTCGACGATCGCCCCGGTCCGCGTCTCCTGCGCCCCGCACAGCGCCACGATGGCAGGTGCCACGTCGGCCGGCTGGCGCAGGGTGCGCGGGTCCTCGCCGGGGAAGGCGGCCGAGCGGGTGCGGCTCGCGACGGCGCCGGGGTCGAACAGGTTGATGCGCAGCGGCGACAGCGCGGCCTGCTCGTCGGCCCAGGCGAGCACGACCTGCTCCATCGCCGCCTTGCTGGCGCCGTAGACGGCCCAGTAGGCGCGGGGGCTGCGGGCGCGGGCGCTGGTCAGCACGACGCAGCGGCCGGAGTCGCCGGCGGCGAGGACAGGGCCGCAGCTGCGGATCAGGCGCCAGGTGGCGTGGACGTTGACGGCGAGCGCGCGGTCGAGGTCGGAGGGCTGGATGTGGCCGACCGGGGTGAGCTGGCCCAGCACGCCGGCCGCGTGCACCAGGATGTCGAGGCGGCCGAAGCGGGCCAGCAGGCTGGGGCCGAGCGGGTCGATCGAGGCGGGCTCGGCCAGGTCGAGCGGCAGCAGCGTGGCGCCCTGGCCGGTGGCGGCGCGGATGCGGTCGTCCAGCTCCTCCAGCGCGCCCTGGGTGCGGCCGCAGGCGACGACGTGCGCGCCCTGGCGGGCCAGCTCCAGGGCGACGGCGGCGCCGATGCCGCGGGTGGCGCCGGTGACGAGGGCGATGCGGCCGGCGAGGGGGTCAGGCATGAGTGAAGCAAGCAAGGCCGGGCTCTGCCCGGACCCGCCAGGGGCGAGCCGCCCCTGGACCGGCCTCACTTAAGTCAAGGATTCCAAAGGCGAGCCTTTGGCGGGGTCCAGGGGCAGGGCCCCTGGCCTTGCTGGTCTGCATAGTCAGCGGCAGTCCGTGTAGGACGAGGACTGGTGCCCCGGGTGCTGGTTCATGTCCGGCAGGGCGACCGGGTATTCCCCGGTGAAGCAGGCGTCGCAGTACTGCGGGGTGGTGTCGTTGCGGCCGTTGCGGCCGAGCGCGCGGTAGAGGCCGTCGATGGAGATGAAGGCCAGGCTGTCGGCGCCGATCAGCTCGGCCATCTCGGCGATGTCGTGGTTGGCGGCGAGCAGCTTGCTGCGCTCGGGGGTGTCGATGCCGTAGAAGCAGGAGTGCGTGGTCGGCGGCGAGGAGATGCGCATGTGCACCTCGGACGCGCCGGCGGCGCGCACCATCTCGACGATCTTTCGGCTGGTGGTGCCGCGCACGATGCTGTCGTCGACCAGGATGACGCGCTTGCCGGCGATCACGGCGCGGTTGGCGGAGTGCTTGAGCTTCACGCCGAGGTTGCGGATCTGGTCGGTGGGCTCGATGAAGGTGCGGCCGACGTAGTGGTTGCGGATGATGCCCAGCTCGAAGGGGATGCCGCTCTCGCTGGCGTAGCCCATGGCGGCGGGCACGCCGGAGTCGGGCACGGGGACCACGACGTCGGCCTCCACGCCGCCCTCGCGGGCCAGCTCGGCGCCGATCAGCTTGCGCGAGTTGTAGACGGGCGTGCCCTCCATCACCGAGTCGGGGCGGGCGAAGTAGACGTACTCGAAGATGCAGAAGCGGCTGGAGGCGGCGGTCAGCGGCCTGAGGGAGCGCAGGCCGGTGTCGTCGATCACCACGATCTCGCCGGGCTCGACGTCGCGGACGAACTCGGCGCCGACGATGTCGAGCGCGCAGGTCTCGCTGGCGAGCACCCAGCCGGCGCGGCCGCCCACGCTGTCGGCGGCGGGCAGGCGGCCCAGGATCAGCGGGCGCACGCCGAGGGGGTCGCGCACGCCGATCAGCGCCTCGTTGGAGAGTGCGACCAGGGAGTAGGCGCCGACGACCTGCTTGAGCGCGTCGATCAGGCGGTCGACGACGGTGGAGTACAGGCTGATGGCGATGAGGTGGACGAACACCTCGCTGTCTGTGGTGGACTGGAACAGGCAGCCGCGGCGGACCAGCGCCTTGCGCAGGATGCCGGCGTTGGTGAGGTTGCCGTTGTGGCTGACCGCGAAGCCGCCGAACTCGAAGTCGGCGTACAGCGGCTGCACGTTGCGCAGGATGGTGTCGCCGGTGGTGGCGTAGCGGTTGTGGCCGATGGCGTTGCGGCCGGGCAGGGCGGCGATCACCCGGGCGTCGGAGAAGTTGTCGCCGACCAGGCCGAGGCCGCGGTGGTTGTGGAAGCGGTTGCCGTCGAAGCTGACGATGCCGGTGGCCTCCTGGCCGCGATGCTGCAGGGCGTGCAGGCCGAGCGCGGTCAGCGCGGAGGCGTCGGTGGCGCCCCAGACGCCGAACACGCCGCATTCCTCGTGGCGGCTGTCGTCGTCGCCGCCCGGTGCCTCGGCGTCGCGGGCGAGCTGCTCCCCGGCCGCGGCCAGGCGGGCGGTTCGGTCCTCGCCGGTCCCGCGGTCGGGCGAGGCTGCGGGTTCGTGCGGCGTGGCGGCGGGAAGCGTCATGGCAGGTCTCCGAGGTCGGGCGCGGGGCGGGCGCGCGCAGGCTCAGTCGCGGGGCGGCGTGACGCGGGGTGGCATGCCGCAGGGTGGCGGCAGGCGGGTCGGGCAGGCACGGCATGGGCAGGCACGGCGTGGGCAGGCACGGCGTGGGCAGGCACGGCGTGGGCTGGCACGGCGTGGGCTGGCACGGCGTGGGCTGGCACGGCGTGGGCAGGCACGGCGTGGGCTGGCATGGCGTGGGCCGACGGG
>CAXSER010000116.1:0-7774 GCA_964236315.1 uncultured Acetobacteraceae bacterium
TGGCCAGCACCCGGGCGATGTCCGCCTCGCGGTCGAAGGTGCAGAACACGGCCGCGAGCCGCACCGGCGCCGCGTCCTCCGCGGCCGCGACCCAGGCGGCGTCGTGCAGCACCGCCGGCCCGTCCAGCGCCACCACCTCGAAGTACAGCGCCCCGTGCTGGCGGAAGCTGACCGCCCCGTCCTCGACCGCGACCCGCAGCTCCCGCCCCGCGGACCCGTGCAGGCCCCCGCGCCCCGCCTCGTGCAGCGTCTCGGGACCCGCCTCGTGCACCCCCTCGTGCACCCCCTCGTGCAGCAGCGTGACGCCGCCGTGCCCCCTGCGCAGCACGCGCAGCCGCACGCGCCCCTCGACGCGCAGGCGCAGCTCGATCGCGCCGAGCCGGGTGTGCAGGCGCCACTGCGTCTCGAACAGGGCGCCGAAATACGTGTCGAAGCGCAGCCGGGTGCCGGCGCCGAAGCCGATGCGGCCGTCCGGATGCGCCTGCGCCTCCACCGCGCCCGACCCGGGCGCGTCCCGCTCGGCGCGCCAGTACAGGTCGCGCAGCGCGCTGCGGCAGACGGTCGGCACGCTCTGCAGCACCAGCGCCGCGCCCGGCCGGCCTGGGTCGTGGATCGGGCACTGGCGCACCGCGTCCTCCGTTCCGGCCACGCGGCCGTGGACCGGGTGCGCCCGCCTGCCGGCCGGCCCACGGCCGGCGGCCATTCGTTGCGCACGAGGTCCGGCCTCGCGCGACCGCCAGGGCAATACGCCAACCGCACTCCACATCGGGCACAAAACAAAGTGATGGCCGCATTCCCGCCACTATCTGCGGCCACTTCTCCCGCGTTGCCGAGAAGCAGGGCCGTAAGCGTGCGCGGAGACGGCCTGCGCAACTGCCGCTGGCACGATGCGTGTACCTGCACTTCTGCGGCGCGGGCGCCCCGGCCGCACCGCTTCGGGTGCCGCCCATGCGGGCGTGGTACAACTGCTGCATGTCGCCGTGCCAACAGGGTCGCGCAATGGTGTCCGGCCTGCTAAGAACCCCGGCCGCGCACGCCCGTTCACAGCGGCCAGCGCATCCGCCGGCGTAACCAGGGACGTCCATGCCGCCACTCCATGCCACGGCCCCGTGCGGGCCGGACACGCTGCCGGTCCTGCTCTGCCTGTCGCACCTGCGATGGGATTTCGTGTTCCAGCGGCCGCAGCACCTCCTGACCCGCGCCTGCTCGCAGTACCGCGTCTTGCTGGTGGAGGAACCGGAACGCGGCGGCATGCGGCCGCCGCACATGGCGGTGCGCGCCACCCCGCAGGGCGTCACGGTGGCCACCCCGCAGCTGCCCGGCGGACTGGACGAGGCGGCCTGCGAGGCGGCGCAGCGCGACCTGCTCGACGCGCTGCTCGACGGCCTCGACCGCCGGCCCGAGGTGATCTGGTACTACTCGCCGATGTTCCTGGCCGTGGCAGGGCACCTCGACGCCCCTGTCGTCGTCTACGACTGCATGGACGAGCTGTCGCTGTTCCGCGGCGCGCCGTCCCGCCTGCAGCAGCAGGAGGCCGTGCTGTTCGAGCGCGCCAGCCTGGTGTTCTGCGGCGGCCGCAGCCTGCACGAGGCCAAGCGCGCCCGCCATCCGAGCGTCCACCTGTTCCCCAGCAGCATCGACGCCGCCCACTTCGCCCCGGCCCGCGCGAGCGGCGCCGACGCCCTGCCCGACCCCGCCGGCCAGGCCTCCCTGCGCCGTCCCCGCATCGGCTACTTCGGCGTCATCGACGAGCGCATCGACCTCGCCCTGGTCGAGGCCGTGGCCCGGCTGCGCCCGGACTGGGAGATCGTCATGCTCGGCCCGCTGGCCAAGCTCGACCCCGCCGCCCTGCCGCGGGCCGCCAACCTGCACTGGCTCGGCGGGCGCCGCTACGCCGAGCTGCCGGCCCATCTCGCGCACTGGGATGCCGGCCTGATGCCGTTCGCCCTCAACGAGGCGACCCGCTTCATCAGCCCGACCAAGACCCCGGAGTTCCTCGCCGCCGGCGTGCCCGTGGTCTCCACCCCCGTCGCCGACGTCGTGCGCGACTGGGGCATGCCGTCCGGGGGCGACCAGGCCGGCGCCGACCAGCCCGCGCTGGTGCGCATCGCCGCGGACGCCGCGGGCGTGGCGGCGGCACTCGAGGCCACCCTGGCCGAGCCGCACGCCCCCTGGCTGGCCCGCGTCGACGCCCGCCTCGCCCTGATGTCGTGGGACATGACCTGGGCCGCGATGCGCGCCGAGATCGCGGCCGCCCGCCCCGACGCTGCCCGCGACCCCGCCGACTCGCGGGACGAACCCTCCTCCAGCATCCCCAAGGACATCGCCCATGTATGACTGGCTCGTCGTCGGTGCAGGCTTCGCGGGCGCCGTGCTGGCCGAACGCCTGGCCTCCGAACGCGACGAGACCGTGCTGGTGATCGACCGCCGGCCCCACGTGGCCGGCAACGCCTTCGACCACCTCGACGAGGCCGGCGTGCTCGTGCACCGCTACGGCCCGCACATCTTCCACACCAACTCCGACGCCGTGTTCGCCCACCTCTCGCGCTTCACCGGGTGGCGCCCGTACGAGCACCGCGTGCTCGGCGAGGTCGACGGGATGCGCGTGCCGATCCCGATCAACCTCGACACCATCAACACTCTCTACGGGCTCGACCTTTCCGAGGACGAGCTGGAGGACTGGTTCGCCGCCCGCGCCGAGCCGGTCGCCGAGATCCGCACCAGCGAGGACGTCGTCGTCAGCCGCGTCGGCCGCGAGCTGTACGAGAAGTTCTTCCAGGGCTACACCCGCAAGCAGTGGGCGCTCGATCCGTCGGAGCTGGACCGCGCGGTCACCGCGCGCGTGCCCGTGCGCTCGAACCGCGACGACCGCTACTTCACCGACACCCACCAGGCGATGCCGCTGCACGGCTACACCGCGATGTTCGAGCGGATGCTCGACCATCCGAACATCACCGTGCGCACCTCGACCGACTACGCCGACGTGCTCGGCAAGGTGTCGTTCCGCCGTCTCGTCTGGACCGGCCCGGTCGACGAGTTCTTCGGCCACCGCTTCGGCCGCCTGCCGTACCGCAGCCTGCGCTTCCGCCACGAGACCCTGGACCAGGAGCGCTTCCAGCCGGTCGGCACCGTGAACTTCCCGCAGACCGAGGAGTTCACCCGGGTCAGCGAGTACAAGCACCTCACCGGCCAGGTCCACCCGCGGACCAGCATCACCTACGAGTATCCGACCGCCGACGGCGACCCTTACTACCCGATCCCGCGCCCGGAGAACCAGGCGCTGTACAAGCGCTACGAGGCGCTCGCCGACGCCACCGCCGACACCTGGTTCGTCGGCCGCCTCGCCACCTACCGCTACCTCAACATGGACCAGGTCGTCGGCCAGTCGCTCGCCACCTTCGCGCGCCTCGACGCCGCCCTGCCCCGCACCGCCGGCACGGCCAACGCGGACGAGGCGGCGCTGACGAGCCAGGCCGCGGAGTAGCACGGTGCCCGGCCCGGCGGACGCCTCGCCCACGCCGCACGGGCCGGCTTCTCCGGCGCACCGGGCAGCGGCAGCCCCCGTGCCGCTCGCCTCCCCGCAGGCGGCGCTCGCCCCCGCGCGTCCGGCGCCGCTCGCCCCCCCGGCTCCGGCGGCGCTCGCCCTGTGGGGCGGCGCCGAGTGCAGCGTGGTGCGCCTGGGCGACGAGTGGCGCGACCAGGCCCGAGAGAGCGGCCACCACGACCGCTTCGACGACCTCGCGCGCATCGCCTCGCTCGGCATCCGCACCGTGCGCGCCGCCGTGCTGTGGGAGCGCTGCGCCCCCGGCCCCGCGCACTGCGGCTGGACCTGGCACGACGCCCGCATGGCCGAGAAGCGCCGCCTCGGTCTTGCCCCCATCGTCGGCCTCATGCACCACGGCTCCGGCCCGCCCGGCACCGACCTGCTCGATCCCGCGCTGCCCGAGGCGCTCGCCGCCCACGCCGCGCGCGTCGCGGAGCGCTACCCCTGGGTGGCCGACTGGACCCCGGTGAACGAGCCGCTGACCACCGCGCGCTTCTCCGGCCTCTACCGCATCTGGCACCCCCACGCCGACGACGAGGCCCTGTTCCTGCGCATGGTCGCCACCCAGTGCCGTGCCGTGCTGCTGTCCATGCGCGCCATCCGCGCCCGCGTCCCCGCCGCCCGGCTGGTGCAGACCGAGGACCTCGGCCGGGTGTTCGCGACCGCCCCGCTCGCCGCCCGCGCCGCGCGCGAGAACGAGCGCCGCTGGCTCTCGCTCGACCTGCTGTGCGGCCGGGTCGACGCCCACCACCCCTGGCACGAACGCTTCCTGCGCGCCGGCACCCCCCCCGGCTGGCTCGCCGCCTTCCTGGGCCGCGAGGCGGCGCCCGACCTGGTCGGCATCAACCACTACGTCACCTCCGACCGCTTCCTCGACCACCGCACCGGCCGCTACCCGCCGCGCGTGCGCACCGGCGAGCCGGGCGCGCGCTACGCCGACACCGAGGCGGTGCGCGCCGGCGTCCCTTCCGCCGACCTCGGCTGGGCCGCCCGGCTGCGCGAGGCCTGGGAGCGCTACGGCCGCCCGCTCGCCGCCACCGAGGTCCACCTCGGCTGCGCCCAGGACGCCGAGCAGGTGCGCTGGCTGCTGGAGGCCTGGGCCGCCGCCCACGAGGTGCGTGCCGAGGGCGTGGACGTGCGCGCGGTGACGGTGTGGGCGCTGTTCGGCGCCATGGACTGGGACAGCCTGCTGCGCCAGCGCCGCGGCCGCTACGAGCCCGGCGCCTTCGACGTGCGCGCCGCGCCGCCGCGTCTCACCCTGCTCGGCGAGGCCGCGCGCGCGCTGGCCACGCACGGCCGCTTCGCCCACCCCTGCCTCGGCGAGCCCGGCTGGTGGCACCGCCCCGACCGCCTGCACCCGCGCTGCGTGCCCCCGCCCGCAGCGCCTCCCGCCTGAGCGCGGCGCCGTGGACGCGGACCCCGCCTTCGCCTCCTTCGTGCTCGCCGGCTTCGAGTGCTCCTCGCACCGCGCCCGCGGCGGCCGCCGCCTCGACCTGCTCGCCGCAACCGGGCACGACCGCCTCGCCGCCGCCGACTACGCCCGCCTCGGCGAGCACGGCATCCGCGCCGCCCGAGACGGCGTGCGCTGGCACCTGTGCGAGCCCGAGCCAGGCCGCCTCGACTGGTCCACCCTGCGCCCCATGGTGCACGCCGCCCGCGACGCCGGGGTGCAGGTCGTGTGGGACCTGTGCCACTACGGCGTGCCGGACTGGCTCGACGTGTTCTCCCCTGCCTTCCCCGACGCTCTGGCCCGCTTCGCCTCGGCCGTCGCCGGCCTGGTGCGCGACGAGGGCGGCACGCCGCTGTACTGCCCGGTCAACGAGATCTCCTTCTGGGCCTGGGCCGGCGGCGAGGTCGGCCGCTTCGGCCCCTTCGCGCTCGGCCGCGGCGACGCGCTGAAGCGCCAGCTCGTGCGCGCCGCCGTCGCCGCGACCCGCGCCGTGCGCGCCACCGACCCCCGCGCCCGCTTCATCACCGCCGAGCCGCTGATCCACGTCGCCTCCGGCACCGGCGACCCCGCCCACGACGCCGAGGCCGAGCACCACCGCCTGACGCAGTTCGCCGCCTGCGACATGCTGTGCGGCCGCCTGGCGCCGGAGCTGGGCGGCGGCCCGGACGTGCTCGACGTCGTCGGCGTCAACTTCTACCCCGACAACCAGTGGTATCTCGGCGACCACACCATCCCGCTCGGCCACCACGCCCACCGCCCGCTGTCCGAGATGCTGGCCGAGGTCGCCGCCCGCTACGCCCGCCCGCTGCTGATCGCCGAGACCGGGGCGGAGGGCGCCGGCCGCGCCGCCTGGCTGCACTACGTCGGCGCAGAGGTCCGCGCCGCCCGGGCGCGCGGCGTCGCCGTGGACGGGCTGTGCCTCTACCCGATCCTCGACTACCCCGGCTGGGAGGACGATCGCACCTGCCAGAGCGGCCTGTGGACCGCCGCCGACGCGGACGGCCACCGCACCGTGCACGCCAGCCTCGCCGAGGAACTGTCCTATCAGCAGGCGCTGTTCGGGAAGGAAGGAAGGCCAGAGGCTCCGCCTCTGGACTCCGCCAAAGGCTCGCCTTTGGAAACCCCTCCTTAAGTCATGGGATCAAAGGGTCCTCGGGCCCTTTGCGGGTTCGGGCAGAGCCCGACCTTGCTTCCTTCCTCGGCCCCGGGGCTCGACGCCCTGCCCCATGCACCCCACAGTCAGTGCAGCGAACAGCGCGGAGCGGCTTCATTGGCACTGGCGGCGACGACACAGGCTCCCCTTCTGGACGAGGTCGAGGCCCTGTGCGCCCGGGTCGCCGCCGCCCGCGCCTCGATCGGCCGCGTGGTGTTCGGCCAGGCCGAGGTGGTCGAGCAGGTGCTCGTCGCCATCCTCTCCGGCGGCCACGTGCTGCTGGTCGGCGCCCCCGGGCTGGGCAAGACGCTGCTGGTGGAGACGCTCGGCACGGTGCTCGGCCTGCAGCCCAGGCGCGTGCAGTTCACCCCCGACCTGATGCCCGCCGACATCACCGGCTCCGAGGTGCTCGACGAGGACACCAGCTCCGGCGGCGTGCGCCGCTCCTTCCGCTTCGTGCATGGCCCGGTGTTCTGCCAGCTCCTGATGGCCGACGAGATCAACCGCGCCAGCCCGCGCACCCAGTCCGCGCTGCTGCAGGCCATGCAGGAGGGCAAGGTCGCCGTCGGCGGCACCGAGTACCCCCTGCCCCGCCCGTTCCACGTGCTGGCCACGCAGAACCCGATCGAGCAGGAGGGCACCTACCCGCTGCCCGAGGCGCAGCTCGACCGCTTCCTGCTGCAGGTCGACGTGCCGTACCCCGCGCTGCCCGACGAGCGCACCATGCTGCTCGCCACCACCGGCGCCACCGCCGGCCGCGCCGAGGCCGTGCTCTCCGGCGAGGCGCTGCTGTCCGCGCAGTCGCTGATCCGCCGCATCCCCGTGGGCGACAGCGTGGTCGATGCCATCCTCGCCCTGGTGCGCGGCGCCCGCCCGGAGACGGCGGCCGACGAGCGCGTGCGGCGCGAGGTCGCCTGGGGCCCCGGCCCGCGCGCCGCCCAGGCGCTGATGCTCGCCTGCCGCGCCCGCGCCCTGCTCGACGGGCGGCTGTCGCCGTCGCTGGAGGACGTCGCGGCGCTCGCGCACCCGGTGCTGCGGCACCGCATGGCGCTGACCTTCGCGGCGCGGGCGGAGGGGGCGACGCTGGGGGACCTCATCACCCACCTGGTCGGGCGCCTGGGATAGTGCCCGAAGCAAGCAAGGCCAGAGGCGCTGCCTCTGGACTCCGCCAAAGGCTCGCCTTTGGAAACCCGGACCCAAGCGAAGCCGGTCCAGGGCGGCTCGCCCTGGCGGGTCCAGGGCAGAGCCCTGGCCTTGTCTGACTCCCGCCGCGCCGAGGCCCTCGGCGCCAGCCTCCCGCCCCTGCTGGTCGCCGCCGAGCGCGTCGCCAACACCGTGTCGCAGGGCGTGCACGGCCGCCGCCGCGTCGGCCAGGGCGACAGCTTCTGGCAGTACCGCCCGTTCACCCCCGGCGACTCCGCGACGCGCATCGACTGGCGCCAGTCCGCCAAGGCCTCGCGCGCCTACATCCGCGAGACCGAGTGGGAGGCCGCGCAGACCGTGTGCCTGTGGCGCGACGCCGGCGCCGGCATGCGCTGGCGCTCCTCGCCCGCCCTGCCGGAGAAGTCCGAGCGCGCCGGCCTGCTGCTGCTCGCCCTGGCGGCGCTGCTGCTGCGGGTCGTGGCGC
>CAXSER010000117.1:0-7680 GCA_964236315.1 uncultured Acetobacteraceae bacterium
GCCCGCACCGCCGGGCGACTTCGAGGCCGGCTACGCCGCGGCCCGCACCGACGCCGCCGGGCGCGTCGCACCGCCGCCGGCCGCCCCCCCCGACGGGGAGAAGCCGCAGACGACGCATTTCTCCGTGGCCGACGCCGAGGGCAACGCGGTGGCCGTGACCACGACGCTGAACGGCCTGTTCGGCGCCGGGGTGATGGCGCCCGGCACCGGCTTCCTGCTGAACGACGAGATGGACGACTTCACCACCAGCCCCGGCGGCGCCAACCTGTTCGGCCTGGTGCAGGGGCCGGCGAACTCCATCGCGCCGGGCAAGCGGCCGCTCTCGTCGATGGCGCCGACGATCCTGCTGCGCGACGGCCACGTCGCGATGGTGGTGGGCTCGCCCGGCGGCTCGCGCATCATCTCCATCGTGCTGGAGGCGATCCTGAACGTGGTGGACTTCGGCATGGGCGCGCAGCAGGCCGTGGACGCCCCGCGGCTGCACCAGCAGTGGCTGCCCGACCGCATCGAGGCCGAGCCGTACGCCCTGTCGCCGGACACCGCGCAGCTCCTGCGCGCGATGGGCTACGCGATCGGCGAGCGCACGCCGTGGGGCTCTGCGGAGATGGTGCTGGTCGGCCCGCGGCAGGTGCCCAGCGACGCGGTGGCCTCCTCCGGCAACGACTCCGAGCTGGGCGGGGCGATGCGGCCCGGCTGGTTCTACGGCGCCAACGACGACCGCCGGCCCGGGGGCGGCGCGGTCGCGCGCTGAGCGTGGCGCGGGCGGCGGGGCTGAGCATTCCCCGCGTGAGCCGCTATCATCGTCCGCGCCGACCCTCCGCAGGGGCCGGGCTTCACCAGGGCTCGATTCCCGTGCGGCATCGTCACGGGCCAGCGCCACGCAGCCAAGGCCCGAGATGACCGTCCTGACCGTGATCCACACCACGACCTACCGCTATCGCCAGCCGGTGCGCTTCGACCAGCACCGGCTGATGCTGCGTCCGCGCGACAGCCACGACCTGCGCCTGCTCGACACCGCGCTGTCGATCCACCCGCCGGCCGAGGTGCGCTGGCTGCACGACACCTTCAGCAACTCGATCGCCATGGCGCGCTTCTCCGCGCCGGCGGAAGCCCTGCGCATCGTCTCGCGCGTCCGCCTGCGCCACTACCCGCTGCCCGAGCGCTCCGTGGCGCTGCAGCCGTACGCGCAGCGCTTCCCGTTCCGCTACACCCAGGAGGACCGCGACGACCTCGGCCGCCTGGTGGAGCGCCACTACCCCGACGACGGCCAGGTCGAGGCCTGGGCGCGCGACTTCGTGGCCGGGCAGGGCGGGCCGGGCCAGGACACGATGAGCCTGCTGGCCGGGATGACCCGCCACATCCGCGCGACCTTCCGCTACGAGCGGCGCGACACCATGGGGACACAGCGCCCGGCCGACACGCTCGCGCTCGGCTCCGGCACCTGCCGCGACTACGCGCTGCTGATGATCGAGGCCGTGCGCAGCCTCGGCCTCGCGGCACGCTTCGTCTCCGGATACCTGTACGACGACCGCCTGACCGGCCACGCCGGCCCGGACGGAGAGACGCTGGCCGCGGGCTCGGCCAGCGCGCGGGCCGGGCGGCGCGACGCGCTGGCGGGCGGCGGCTCGACGCACGCCTGGGTGCAGGTGTTCCTGCCGGGTGCCGGCTGGGTGGAGTTCGACCCGACCAACGCCCTGGTCGGCGGGCGCAACCTGATCCGGGTGGCGGTGACGCGCGACCCGACGCAGGCCGCGCCGATCAGCGGCGCGTTCCGGGGCAGGCGAGGGGACTACCTCGACCTCGACGTCAGCGTGACGGTCACCGCGGAGCCGGCCACCGGCTGAGCGGGCGGGTCCGGAAAGGCAAGGTCGAGGCTCCGCCTTGAGCTCCGCCAAAGACCCGCCTTTGGAAACCGCCACTTGAAGCAGGAGCTTTCCGACATCCCGGCCTTTGGCGAGCCTGGGCAGAGCACAACCCGCCAGCCAGTGGTTCACCGGCCAATACATGGGAGAGATCCCGCCTTTTCTTCTCGCCTCCCGCGTCCCGGGTCCGGTTGCAAGTCAAGCCGCCCCGTGGTGCTATGTTGACTTCATGACCCCGACGAACAATGTTTTCTCAAAACAAACATGATGGAAACGTTCGGATGCCGCAGGATTTCGCCGTCGGCAGCGAGCCAGACCTCAACGCAGCGCTCGCGCGGATCGATGCCGCCGGCCCGTCCGCCGCGCCCGGCACCGCCTACACCATCACGCTGAGCAGCAGCATCACGCTGGCCAGCGACCTGTCGGCGATCAACCTCGCGAGCGGCAGCACGCTGGCGATCGACGGCACCGGCCACACGCTCGACGGCGGCGGCTAGCACCAGGGACTTTCGGTGACGGCGGCGGCGGTGCCGATGTCGGCTACAAGGGCGGCAATGGCGGCAGCGGCGGCGACGGAGGCTTCGGCGGCGGCGGCGGGACGGACGACGTCTCCAGCAAGGACGACTTCCCCACCCCGCACGGCGGGTCGGCCGGCTTCGGCAGCGGCACGAACGCGGTGCAGGTCGTGCCGGCCTGCACCAACGGCGCGGAGGGCGGCGGTGGCGGCCTGGGCGCGGGCGGCGCGATCTTCGTCGAGGCAGGCGGCAGCCTGGCCTACGCATCGGGCGCGGTGTCCGGCGGCAGCGTCGCCGGAGGGTCCGGCTCGGGCCGGAATCCCGCGGCGGGCGACGGCTCGGCGTTTGGTGCGGGCATCTTCATCCAGGGCGACGACACGATCACCCTGTCCGCCACGGCGGCCCACGACCTCGCGATCTCCGACGTGATCGCGGACCAGACCGGCTCCACCCACCAGACCGGCACCTCGGCCGCCGGCGACCCGCTGGCCGGCGCCGGCAGCGTGCTGGCCAGCGGCCAGGGCACCGTGGTGCTGGCGGCGGCGAACACGTACTCGCGCGGCACGACGCTGGCCTCCGGCACCCTGGAGCTGGCGGCCGCGGGCACGGCGGGCGGCGGCGACATCCGCTTCGCAGGGACAGCGACGCTCGCGATCAACGCCGCCGCGCTGCCGTCCGCCACGCCGATCGACGGTTTCGTTGCCGGCGACGCCATCGACCTGCGCGCGGTCCGCTACGACCCTGCCGACACGGTCAGCGTCGCCGGCAGCGTCACGACCGTGCACGCCGGCGCGGCAAGCTACGCGCTCGACATCACCGGCGGCGACGCCTTCGCCCTGTCGGCGGCGGCCGACGGCAGCCTGCCGCTCGGCGTCGCCACGCCCTGCTACGCCGCGGGCACGCGGATCGACACGCCGTCGGGCGGGGTTCTCGTCGAGGACCTTCGCCCCGGCGACCTCGTATCCCTGGCGGCCGGCGGCAGCGCGCCGGTGCGCTGGGCCGGGCACCGCAGGGTCGACCTGCGCCGGCATCCGAGACCCGCGCCGTCGCGCCCGGTGCGGGTGCGCGCCGGCAGCTTCGGGCCTGGGCTGCCGCGTCGCGACCTCGTGCCGAGCCCTGAGCACGCGCTGTTCCTCGACGGCGTCCTGGTGCCGGTGCACGCCCTGCTCGACGGCGCCAGCGTCGTGCAGGAGACCCGCGACCGCGTGACCTACCACCACGTCGAGCTGGAGCGGCACGACGTGATGCTCGCCGAAGGCCTGCCGGCGGAGAGCTACCTCGACACCGGCAACCGGGCGCAGTTCGCCCAGGGGATGGCGAGCCTGCACCCGCAGTTCGGACGCGGCGACGGCACGGCGCAGGCGTGCGCGCCGATGGTGCTGGCAGGGCCCGCGCTGGGAGCGCTGCGGGAGAGGCTGCGCACACGAACCCGGCGGGCGGGGTAGGCCGCCGACAGGGAGAAAGGTTGAGGCTCTGCCTCAAACTCCGCCAAGGGCCGGGCCCTTGGATCGCCTTCTCTTAAGTCAAAGGGATCAAAGGATCCTCGGACCCTTTGCGGGTCCGGGCAGAGCCCGGCCTTGCTTCCTGCCGGCACGACGATCCCGCACTGCCGCGCCCGGCCTCACCCCGCCGGCGCGATGTCCCAGAACGCGCCCGCGATGTCGCTGTGCAGCAGGGTCAGCTCCTGCTGCACCCCGTCGAGGAACTCGTGCAGCCCGCCGGCGATGATCTGGCGGATATTGCGTTCCTGGAGGGTGGCGCGCAGCCCGTCGAGCCGCTCCAGCGGCGCGGAGGCGGCGCGCAGGCCGTAGCCGGAGCGCAGCTGCGTGAGGTGGAACTGCACCAGCCAGGTGCACAGCGCCAGCGAGCGCGCGAACGAGTTGTTCAGCAGCAGGAACCCCGCGACCGATCCAGCGCTCATGCCGCGCGGATAGACCCGCCGGAACGCGTGGTACCCGGCGGCGGCGCGCAGCACGGAGTTCCACTGGCTCAGGTCGACCGGCGAGCCGACGTCTGCGACGCTGGGCAGCAGCGTGTGGTACTTGATGTCGAGCAGCCGCGTGGTCTGGTCGCCACGCTCCATGTACTTGCCGATCGAATAGAACGCCCAGCCCTGGTCGCGGAAGAACGTGCCCTCCGTGATCCCGGTGTGCAGCTGGCACGCCTCCTTGAGCCAGGCGCACAGCCCGGACAGCCGCGAGGCCGCGATGTCGTCCGGCCCGAGCTGGCGCACCTTGTTGTAGAACATGTTGATCTGCGCCCACATCTCCGTGGAGATCAGCGGGCGCAGGGTGCGGGCGTTCTCGCGCGCCTGGAAGATCGAGGCGGCGATCGAGTTCGGGTTGTCGCGGTCCAGCACGTAGAAGGTGACGACGCTGGCCGCGTTGGCGACGGCATGCTTTGCGTCGAACCTCTCCTCGTCGGAGTTGATCTGCACCACGGAGCGCCAGGCGCCGGTGTCCGTGCCGCTGCGGGTGAAGGTGTCGGTGACGTCGAGGATGCGCGCGAGGTTCTCGATGCGCTCCATGTAGCGCGCCAGCCAGAACAGCGCCTCGGCGTAGCGGCACAGCAGCGTCGTGCCGCCTGTCGCCACGTCGTGGCGCTCGGTGTCCTGGTCCCCGGCGTCGTGCCCCTCCCGCCGGCCGGGCACCGGCCGCGCGCCCTGCGCCCCGCCCGCATCCTGCAGCCCGCCGCTGCCGCGCCTCGCCTCGTCCTGCGCCATCTCAGACGGTCCCCTCGAGCACCCAGGTATCCTTGGAGCCGCCGCCCTGCGACGAGTTCACCACGATCGAGCCGCGGCGCAGCGCCACCCGCGACAGCCCGCCCGGCAGCACCCACGTCTTCGCGCCGGTGACCGCGAACGGGCGCAGGTCGACGTGGCGCGGACCCACCCCGTCCTCGCCCAGCGTGGGAGAGACCGACAGCTTGACCATCGGCTGGCTGATGTAGTTGGCGGGGTCTGCGACCAGCTTGTCGCGGAACTCGGCCAGCTCCTCCTTCGAGGCGTGCGGCCCGATGATCAGGCCGTAGCCGCCCGACTCGCCCACCGGCTTGACCACGAGCTTGTCGAGGTTGTCGAGCGTGTACTGCAGGCCCTCGGCCTCGCCGCAGATGTGGGTCTCGACATTGGGCAGGATGATCTCCTCGCCCAGGTAGTAGCGGATGATGCGCGGCATGTAGGCGTAGATCGCCTTGTCGTCGGCAACACCCGTGCCGACGGCGTTGGCGATCGCCACGTTGCCGCGCCGCCACGCATTGATCAGCCCGCGCACGCCGAGCGAGCTGTCGGGCCGGAACACGTCGGGGTCGAGGAAGTCGTCGTTGAGCCGGCGGTAGATCGCGTGCACCGGCGCGAGGCCCGCGGTGGTGCGCATCCATACCCGCTCGTCCTCGACCACGAGGTCGCGCCCCTCGACCAGAGGCACGCCCATCTCGCGCGCCAGGAACACGTGCTCGAAATACGCCGAGTTGTAGATGCCCGGCGAGAGCAGCACGACCTGCGGGTTCGACACCCCGCCCGGCGCGCACTCGGCCAGCGCCTGCTGCAGCCGCATGCCGTAGTTCTCGACCTCGCGCACCCGCAGGCCTTCCATCAGCTCGGGCAGCACGCGGCGCATCATGTGCCGGTTCTCGATCACGTACGACACGCCCGACGGCGTGCGCGCGTTGTCCTCCAGCACCAGGAAGTGCCCGCCCTCGTCGCGCACGATGTCGGTGCCGCAGACGTGGACGTAGGTGCCGAGCGGCACGTCGAGACCGATCATCTCCGGCCGGAAGTTCGGGTTGCCCACCACCAGCGCGCGCGGGACGATGCCGTCGGCCAGGATCTTCTGGTCGTGGTAGATGTCGTGCAGGAAGGCGTTGAGCGCGGTCACCCGCTGCACGACGCCGCGCTCCACCTGGTCCCACTCCGCGGCCGACAGCACGCGCGGGATCAGGTCGAACGGCAGGATGCGGTCGATCGCGTCCTTGTCCGAGTACACGGTGAAGGTGATGCCGAGGTTGTACAGCTCGTCGCCGGCCACCCCCGCGCGCCGCCGCAGCTCATCGAGCGGGATGGCGTCGAGGCGGGCCGCGATGGCCTCGACCTCGGCCATCGGCAGGTCGCGCTTGCTGAGCAGCTCGCAGAAGAACGGGCCGGGATCGTAGTCGCCGAAAAGGCTCATCGCATGGTCTCCTGCCCGCATCGTCACGACAAGGCCTGAACGGCCACCTCGACGTCGAGCGCATGCTCGCCGCCGCCGACCAGGATGCCGCTGATCGGACTCACGTCACGGTAGTCCCGCCCCCAGGCCAGCACGACGTGCGACTGGCGGACCAGCAGGTCGTTGGTGGGGTCGAGGTCGATCCAGCCCGCGCCCGGGCAGTACACGGACACCCAGGCGTGCGACGCATCGGCGCCGACGAACTCGGAATGCGCATCCCCGGCGCTCCCCGCGGCAGCCTGCGCCGCGGTGCCTGGGCCGGCACCGTCCCCGCCGGCTGGAGCCTCCCGCCCTGCAAGCGCCGGGCCAGAGTCGCCGGTCCTGCCGGGCTCGTCCGCGTCCGCGCCCGCAGGGTCGCCGCCGCGGTCGTTGCGGATGTAGCCGCTGACGTAGCGTGCCGCCAGCCCGAGCGAGCGCAGACCGGCGATCTGGATCTGGGCGAAGTCCTGGCACACGCCGCGGCGCATGCGCATCGCCTCGGCAACCGGCGTGCCGATCGAGGTCGCCTCCGGGTCGAAGGCGAAGTCGCGGTGGATGCGCGCGGTCAGCTCGCGCGCCCCCTCCAGCACCGCGCGCCCCGGCGCGAAGGAGGCGGCGGCGTAGCGCGCGATCGCCTCGTCCGCGGTGGCCATCGCGGAGGGGAAGGTGAACTCCGCGACCGCGGACAGCTCGGACCCGCGCGGGTCGCGCAGCAGGTCGCGCACCTGCTCCCAGGCCGGCGTGGTGTCGGGCGGCGCTGGGAAGGCCACCTCGACCACCGCGTCGAGGTCGACCGTGAGCTGCAGGTGCGGCTCGGTCACGGTGAGCAGGTCGAGACCGTTGCCGAAGTAGTCCGTGCCCTCGGACAGCGTCGCCGGCGCCGGGCTGGTGGAGATGCTCGCGCGCAGCACGTGCTGGTGCCCGGTCTGGCGCGGACGCAGGTGCAGCGCGTGGTAGGAGAGCTGCACCTGGCGCGCGTAGCTGTAGCGGGATCGGTGGCGCACACGGTACTTCACGCGGCGATGATGCCCGCGGCCGCGACCCGGCGCCACCCGCCCCGCGCCGGCGCGACCCATGCCGACGCGCCCAATGCCGGCGCGCACAGTGGCGCCCGCGCCG
>CAXSER010000118.1:0-7670 GCA_964236315.1 uncultured Acetobacteraceae bacterium
TGCTGCTGGCGGCGGCGGTGGCGTGCGCCTGGCCGGCGCCGGCGCGGGCGCAGCGCGAGGCGGACCGGCTGCGCATCGTCTGGCGCGACGCCATCCCCGACCTCGATCCCTACCGCAACCAGCTGCGCTCCGGCCTGGTGGTGGCGCAGGAGTGCTGGGACACGCTGGTGTATGCAGACCCGAGGACGCTGGCGCTCAAGCCGCTGCTGGCGACCGCGTGGCGGCAGGTGGACCCGGTGACGCTGGAGTTCACCCTGCGCGAGGGCGTGCGCTTCCACGACGGCAGCGCGTTCGACGCGGACGACGTGGTGTACACGGTCAACACCGTGGCGCGCGACCCGGCGGTGGCGGTGCCCGGCAACACCGCCTTCCTCGACCACGCCGAGAGGATCGACGCGACCCACGTGCGCCTCGTGCTGCGCCACCCCTACGCGGCGGCGCTGGACACCATCGCGGCGGTGCTGCCGATCCTGCCGCGCGCCTACCGCGAGCGGGTGGGGGCGGACGGCTTCGCGCACGCGCCGGTGGGGACGGGGCCGTACCGCATCGCGTCCGTGGAGAAGGACGACGTCGAGCTGGAGCGCTGGGACGGGTATTTCGCGGGGCCCAAGGGCAAGCCCGCGATCGGGACGCTGAGCATCCGCACCGTGGCGCCGGGCGGCGAGGTGGCGGCGCTGCTCGACGGGCGGGCGGACTGGACCTGGCAGTTCGGCGCGGACGCGCTGGACGCGGTCGACCACGCGCCGGGGCTGCAGTCGGTGCGCGCGGAGAGCACGCGCTTCGGGTTCCTGGCGCTGGATGCCGCCGGGCGCACCGGGGCGGGCGGGCCGCTGACCCGGCTCGACGTCAGGCAGGCGGTGGCGGCGTCGATCGACCGCGACGCGTTCTCGCGCGCGGCCACCGGCGGCGCGGGGCGGCCGCTGCGCGCGCCGTGCTACCCGACGCAGTTCGGCTGCGACCAGAACGCCGCCGTCGTGGTGCCGTTCGACGTGGCCGCGGCCAGGGCGGGGCTGGCGAAGGCGGGGCTCGCGGGGGGCTTCGCCACGCGGCTGTTCTCCTCGGGGCTGCCGTCATCCACCGCGCTGATCCAGCAGGACCTGCAGCGCGCGGGGATCGACGCCACCGTGGTGCAGCTGCCGGCCAGCGAGGCGGTCGGCGTGTCGGAGGACGGGGGCACGCCGCTGTCCCTGGCGAGCTGGGGGTCTTACTCGATCAACGACATCGCCGCCGTGCTCTCGCAGTTCTTCGGCGGCGGGCCGCAGGACTACGCGCGCGACCCGGCGCTGCAGGCGCTGGTGGCGCAGGGCGACGCGGCGGCGGACCCGGACACGCGGCGACAGGCGTACACGGCGGCGATCCACCGCATCACCGAGCAGGTGTACTGGGTGCCGCTCACCACCTACGTCACGACGTACGGGTTCTCGCGCGACCTCGTGTTCCAGCCGTTCGCGGACGAGCTGCCGCGGTTCTACCTGGCGCGGTGGCGGTAGCGGAAGGAAGCAAGGTTGGGCTCCGCCCAAACCCGCCAGGGCGAGCCGCCCTGGACTGGCCTCACTAGAGTGGTGGATTCCAGAGGCGAGCCTTTGGCGGAGTCCGGAGGCAGAGCCTCTGGCCTTGCCTGCTACTGCCTCGGCGCCAGGATCGCGTCGAGCGAGGCGGCTGCGTCGCCGCTGCGCACCAGGTGCGGGTACTGCAGGCCCATGTGCGCGTCGATCTCGGCGATGCGGTAGCGCTTGCCGGAGCTGACCAGGAGCCGGATCGGCGCGGTCGAGGTCCTCGCCGCGGTGATGGCGTCGGCGAGGGTGTCGGCGTCCTCGAAGCTGGCGCCGTCGACGCCGAGGATGGTGTCGCCCTTGACGAGGCCGGCGCGGAAGGCGGGGCTGTCCCAGGCGACGGAGGCGACGTGCGCCTCCTTGAGCACCAGGCCTACGGAGAAGGTGAAGTCGCGCATCTTGCGCTCGTGCTCCTCGGAGGTGAGCATGTCGGACTTCCTGTCGGTCATCGCCAGGGTGTAGCCGCCGCGCGAGAGGCCGTCGGTGGGGGCGGTGCCGCCGCGGCGGTCCAGGCGGTCGTGCAGGAAGCCGGCCCAGTCGTGCGGCGCCACGTCGTTGAGCGCGTGCACCACGTCGTCGAAGGTGTAGGTCGAGACCACGAAGCTGCCGTCGTTGGTGCCCAGGAACGTGCGGGCGAAGTCGTCGAGGGACTTCGCGCCGTGGGTCTGCTCGCGGATCAGGGTGTCGGCGTCGAGCCAGAGCAGCAGGCCCTCCAGGTAGTAGTCCTCGCCGCGCTGCCAGTTCTCCCAGGGCAGGGAGCGGCGGCGCACGAAGATCGGGCTCTGCGTGGTGTCGGCGAGCGTGCGCCAGGCGCGGCCGGCCTCGCCCTGCATCTCGGCGGCCTCCAGGGCGAGGGTGTCGAGCGCCTGCTCGCGGCTCCACAGGCCGGAGCGGGCGGCGAGCACCTGGCCCCAGTACTCGGTCATGCCCTCGTACACCCAGAGCAGGCTGTCGCGCTCCGGCAGGGTGTTGAAGTCGGGGGACCACAGGTCGGCGGGACGCTTGTACTTGCCGTCCCAGGAGTGCGTGTACTCGTGCGAGAGGAGGTCGCGGCCGGCGGCGGACTTGTCCCAGGCGGTGAAGTAGTCGGTGTCGGTGGCGTTCTCGCTGGAGCGGTGGTGCTCCAGGCCCTCGCCGCCCAGCTCGTCGCTGAGCGCCAGCAGGAAGTCGTAGTGGTCGTAGTGCTGCGAGCCGTACAGGCGGGTGGCCTGCGTCACCAGGGCGCGGTGGGCGGCGAGCTGCTCGGGGGTGACGGCGAGCTGGGCCTGCGTGTCGGCGACGACGTCGAGGTGCACGGGGGTCGCGGCACCCGGCGCCAGGTCGATGCGGCTGAAGTGGCTGCCGGCGATCAGCGGGCTGTCGAGCAGCGTGTTGAGCGGCACGGTGCGGAACTGCACGGGGCCGGACGCGGCGGCCTCGTTGCCGCCGGGCGCCGTGGTCTCGAGCGCGGTGGCGAAGTGCCACGTGTCGGGCAGGCGGACGGAGGCGTCGACGGGGATGTCGCGGGCGAACACGCCGGCGGGGTAGAGCACCACGGCGTTCCACTGCAGGTCGAGCATGGCGGGCGTCATCACCACGCGGCCCTGGGCGTCCTGCACCGGGGAGAGGAACTGGAAGTCGAGCGTGACGGCGTGCGCGCCCGCGGGCACGGGGATGTGGAAGGCGTAGGAATCGACGGGGTCGCGGGTCCAGTCCAGCAGGGCGTCGCCGGCGTGCACCGCAAGCCCCGCCAGCAGCTCGACGGCGCCGGTGGGGCCGTGGCTGCCGGGAATCCATTTCGGATAGTGAACGACGAGGTCGCCTGCGGCGGCGACCGGGATCGTCTCGTGCACGGCGAAGATGTGGTGCGCGAGGTCGGTGGCGTCGACGGCGAGGGCGAGCGGTCCGGGCCACGGCGTGTCCTGCGGCTGCGCGATGGCGGGCGGCTGCGGCAGCGGCACGGGCTGCGGCTGCTGCGCGCGGGCGGCGGGCGGGAGCAGGGCCAGGGCTGCGACGAAGGTGGCTGCGGCGAAGGTGGCTGCGGCGAAGGTGGCTGCGGCGAAGGTGGTTGCGGCGAAGGTGGCCGGGGCGAGGGTGGCCGTGGGGGGAGAGGCGGCGGCGCGAGGCTTGGCGGGGCGGGGCGGCAGGCGGCGCGTCATCGTCGTGTCTCCTGCGGGGTCGATGCGGAGGGCGTGGCGCACGGCGCGGCCGTGGTCAAGGCGGCGGCGGCGGCGAAGGACGGTCGCCGCGCAGGCATTGCCCGGGGGGCGTGCAGCCTGCCCGGAGCGCAGGCAGCGGGGCGGTTGCTTGCCGCACCGGCGCTTCGACGGCAGGATGGCGGCAGTTCAGAGGGATCAGAGATGGCGAAGGCGGACCGGGCGGCGAAGTCGGACCGGGCAGCGCGGGCGGCCGGGGTCGCGGGGCGGACGGCGACGGCGGCGCTGCTCGGCGTGCTGCTGGGCGGGGCGGTCTGCGGCGCGGCGTCGGGCAAGACGCTGGTGTACTGCTCGGAGGGCTCGCCCGAGAACTTCAACCCGATGCTCAACACCACCGGCACCACCTTCGACGCCAACCGGCCGGTCTACCAGCGGCTGCTGGCGTTCGCGCCGGGCACGACGACAGTGGTGCCCTCGCTCGCCGAGCGCTGGGACGTCAGCGCGGACGGGCTCGTCTACACGTTCCACTTGCGCCAGGGCGTGGCGTGGCAGTCCAGCGCGCGGTTCAAGCCGACGCGGCCGTTCGACGCCGACGACGTGCTGTTCTCCTTCGACCGGCAGGGCAAGGCGGACCATCCGTTCCACGCGGTGTCCGGCGGCGGCTACGAGTACTGGAACGACATGGCGTTCCCGACGCTGCTGAAGTCGGTGGAGAAGGTCGACGACGCCACCGTGCGCTTCACGCTGAGCCAGCCGCAGGCGCCGTTCCTCGCCGACCTCGCGATGGATTTCGCGTCCATCCAGTCGAAGGAGTACGGCGACGCGCTGCTCAAGGCGGGCCATCCGGAGCTGATCGACCAGGAGCCGATCGGCACCGGGCCGTTCGCGCTGCTGGCCTACCAGCGCGACGCGGTGATCCGCTATCGCGCGTTCCCCGGCACCTGGGGGGAGAAGCCGCGCGTGGACAACCTCGTGTTCACCATCGTCAAGGACCCGGCGGTCAGGCTCGCCAAGCTGCGCGCCAACGAGTGCCAGGTGATGAGCTATCCCGCGATGGCGGATCTCGCCTCGATCCGCAGCGACGCGGCGCTGCAGGTGATGGAGCAGCCGGGGATGAACATCGGCTACCTCGGGCTCAACGCCACGAAGAAGCCGTTCGACGACAGGCGCGTGCGGCTCGCGGTGAACATGGCCGTGGACAGGAAGGCGATCCTGGACGCGGTGTACCAGGGGGCGGGGACGCCGGCGACGACGCTGCTGCCGCCGACGATCTGGGCGTACGACAGCGCGATCCCGGCGTATCCGCACGATCCTGAGAAGGCGAAGTCGCTGCTCGCGGAGGCTGGGTACAAGGACGGCGTCGACATCGACCTCTGGGCGATGCCGGTGCAGCGGCCGTACAACCCGGACGCGCGGCGCATCGCCGAGCTGATGCAGTCCGACCTGGCCGCGGTCGGCGTGCGGGCGAAGATCGTCAGCCTGGAGTGGGGCGAGTACAGGAAGCGCGTGGCGCAGGGCGACGACCAGTCGGCGGAGTTCGGCTGGACCGGGGACAACGGCGATCCCGACAACTTCTACATGCCGCTGGCAGGGTGTGCCGCCGCGGTGCCCGGCGGCAGCAACACGTCGAAGTGGTGCGACCACGCGTTCGACGACCTGATCCGGCGCGCGGCCACGCTGGGCGACCAGGCGCAGCGCAAGGCGCTCTACGACCAGGCGGCGGTGATCCTGCACGACGAGGCGCCGTTCTTCCTGATCGCGCACTCCACCGTGTTCATGCCGATGCGCAAGGGCGTCACCGGCTACGTGATGAGCCCGCTCGGCAGCCACGAGTTCGCCACCACGGATGTGCCGTGACGCGCATGGCCGTGAAGCCGGGGCCCTAGCCGGTGTGGCGCTTCGTGCTGCGCCGGCTGGCGTCGGTGCTGCCGACGCTGGTGGGCGTGACCCTGCTCAGCTTCGCGATGATCCACCTGGTGCCGGGCGATCCGATCGAGGTGCGCTCGGGCGAGCACGGCATCGCGCCGGAGCGCCTCGCGCAGCTGCGCCACGAGTACGGGCTCGACCGGCCGCTGTGGCGGCAGTTCGTGTCGTACGAGGGGCAGGTGGCGCGCGGCGACCTCGGGCGCTCGCTGGTCAGCCAGGAGCCGGTGTGGAGCGAGTTCTGCACGTTGTTCCCCGCGACGCTGGAGCTGTCGGCGTGCGCGATGCTGCTCGGCGTGGGGCTCGGCATCCCGCTCGGCGTGCTGGCCGCGGTCCGGCTCGGCTCGGCCGTGGACTACGGGCTGATGGGGGCGGCCACGACGGGCGTGTCGCTGCCGATCTTCTGGCTGGGGCTGATGCTGATCCTGGTGTTCTCGGTGGGGCTGGGCTGGACGCCGGTGTCGGGCGAGGTGTCGGAGGCGTACTACGTGCCGGCCGTCACCGGCGTGATGCTGGTCGACAGCCTGCTCGGCGGCGACCCCGGCTCGTTCGGCTCCGTGCTCGGGCACCTGGTGCTGCCGACCGTGGTGCTGGCGACGCTGCCGCTCGCGGTGGTGGCGCGCATGACGCGCTCGGCGATGCTGGAGGTGCTCGGCGACGACTTCATCCGCACCGCGCGCGCCAAGGGGCTGTCGCCGGCGCGCGTCGTCGTGGTGCACGGGCTGCGCAACGCGCTGATCCCGGTGGTCACGGTGATCGGGCTCACGGTGGGCTCGCTGCTCGGGGGCGCGATCCTGACGGAGACGGTGTTCTCCTGGCCGGGGATCGGGCGCTGGCTGGTGGAGGCGATCGAGCGGCGCGACTACCCTGTGCTGCAGGGGGGCACTCTGCTGGTGGCCACTCTGGTCGTGCTGGTGAACCTGGGCGTGGACCTGCTGTACGGCGTGCTCGATCCGAGGCGGCGCGGGTGAGGGGCAGGAAGCAAGGCCGGGCCCTGCCCGGACCCGCAAAGGGCCCGAGGCCCTTTGATCCCTTCCGCTCAAGGAATGGATTCCAAAGGCTCGGCCCTTGGCGGAGTTTGAGGCAGAGCCTCGACCTTGCTTGCCTGCTTCCCGGGGGCGCGTCGTGACGACCCTCCCGGCGGCCGGTTCCGGCGCGCGCGAGGCGGTCACGGCGGACCCGGCGGTGGCCGCGATGCTCGCGGCGCCGCGTCGCCCCGTTCTTGGCGGGTTCGGGCGCAGCCGCGGCGCGGTGGCGGGGCTCGGCGTGCTGGCGGTCGTGCTGCTGCTGGCGGCGTTCGCGGACGTGCTGGCGCCGCACTCGCCGGTGGAGCAGTTCCGCGAGCACTTCCTCGCGCCGCCGGTGTGGCAGGCCGGGGGGCTGTGGCGCTTCCCGCTCGGCACCGACGACCTCGGGCGCGACATGCTCTCGCGGCTGATCTTCGGGGCGCGGCTGTCGCTGCTCACCGGGCTCGTCGTCGTCACGCTGTCGCTCGCGATCGGCACCACGCTCGGGCTGCTCGCGGCCTCGGCGGGGGGCGCGGTGGACGCGGCGGTGATGCGGCTGATGGACATCGTGCTGGCGTTCCCCTCGCTGCTGCTGGCGATCGTCATCGTGGCGATCCTCGGGCCGGGGCTGCTGAACGCCATGCTCGCGGTCGCGGTCGTGACGCTGCCGAACTACACGCGCGTGGTGCGTGCGGCGGCGCTGGGCGAGCTGCGGCGCGACTACGTGGTGGCGACGCGCGGCGCCGGCGCCGGGCCGGTGCGGCTCGCGCTGCGCACCATCCTGCCGAACTGCCTGGCGCCGCTGATCGTGCAGGCCTCGCTCGGGTTCTCGGGGGCGATCCTGGAGGCGGCGTCGCTCGGCTTCCTCGGGCTGGGCGCGCAGCCGCCGACGCCGGAGTGGGGGACGATGCTCGCCGGCGCGCTGCAGTACTACCAGCGGGCGTGGTGGCTGCTGGCGTTCCCCGGGCTCTCGATCCTGGCCACCGTGCTGTCGTTCAACCTGGTGGGGGACGGGCTGCGCGACGCGCTGGACCCGAGGCTGCGGCGGTGAG
>CAXSER010000119.1:0-7668 GCA_964236315.1 uncultured Acetobacteraceae bacterium
GAGCGCGAGGCGCAGCGCAAGGCGCAGCTGGAGCTGGACGAGATGGGGCGCAGGCGCAGCGTCTGAGGCAGGCCGGGCACCGGCGGACTTGTCCTGTCCGGCGGGACGAATGTCCTGTCCGGCGGGACGAATGTCCTGCCGGACAGGACAAACGGTCACGCGGCGCAGGACAGACGCGTCATGCCGCGCGGGACATTCTGTGGCTTTTTCGTGGCGCGGTCCTGCGCGACAGGACGTTTGTGGGGCGTGCTGCGGAACGAGGCCGGGCGGGCAGGCGCGTCGCACGGCCCGCGACGCCGGCTGCGTGCGCCTTGCCTGCCTTGGTCAAGGGATCAAAGGGCCTCCCGGCCTGCGGGTCCGGGCAGAGCCCGGCCTTGCTTGCTGCCTGGCCTTGTCAGGCCCGCGTCGGCCGGCGCGCCCGCTCCGGCCGGGGCGACGCGTTGTCGCGGCGGAACGGCGGGCGCTTCGGGCCGGCCGGGCGCGCGTGGGCTGCCGGGCCGCCGTCCTCGGCGCGGGTGATCTGCAGCTCGGAGCCGTCCGTGGCGGAGACCGCCTCGGCGAAGCGGTCGGCGGCGGCGCGGGCGACCTCGAAGCGGGTGTCGTGCTCGAAGACGCGGATCGCGCCGATCTCGTTGCGCGTCACCGCGCCCAGGCGGCAGATCAGGGGCAGCAGCCACTTCGGGTCGGCGCTCTCGCGGCGGCCCACGGCGGCGCGGAACCAGACGATGTTGCTGTTCTCCAGGCGCGGCGGGCGGACGCCGGCCACGATCGGCGCCATCTCGGTCAGCCGTTCCGGGGCCGGCAGGCTGGCGGTGTAGAGGCGCACGGCGGCCACCGCGATGGCTTCCGGCGAGTGGGCCGCGAGCAGGGCCTGGGCGCGGGCCAGCTCGGCCTCGCCGGGCGCCTCGCGCAGGACGGCGTTCTCCATCAGGGCGGCCTGGTCCTGGTCGCGGATGGCGTCGAGGCCCGGGGGCGCGCTCCACGCGACGGCGATGCCGGCGGCGTGGAGGAGCTGCTCGGCGCGGCGGCGCTTGGAGCCGGGGACGAGCAGCACGCTCAGGCCCTTGCGGCCGGCGCGGCCGGTGCGGCCGCTCCTGTGCAGCAGCGCGGCGCGGTCGGCGGGCAGGTCGGCGTGCACCACGAGGCCGAGGTCGGGCAGGTCGAGGCCGCGGGCGGCGACGTCGGTGGCCACGCACACCTTGGCGCGGCCGCGGCGCAGGGCGTCGAGCGCCTCCGTGCGCTCGGACTGGCTCAGCTCGCCGGACAGGGCGACGGCGGAGAAGCCGCGCTCGGCCAGCGCCGCGTGCAGGCGGCGCACCGCCTCGCGGGTGGCGCAGAACACCAGGGCGGCGGGGGAGTCGACTTGGCGCAGCACGTTGACCAGGGCGCCCTCGGTCTCGCCCGGGGCGACCTGGACGGCGCGGTACTCGATGTCCTGGTGGGGCTCGTCGCCGGTGCGCATGTCGAGGCGCTTGGCGTGGCGCTGGTAGCGGCGGGCGAGGGAGACGATCTCGGGGGCGATGGTGGCGGAGAACAGAAGGGTGCGGCGCTCGGGCGGCGTCACGTCGAGCAGGGCCTCCAGCTCCTCGCGGAAGCCGAGGTCGAGCATCTCGTCGGCCTCGTCGAGCACCACGACGCGCAGCGCGGACATGTCGAGCTGGCCGCGGCGCAGGTGGTCGCCGAGGCGGCCGGGGGTGCCGACCACGATGTGCGCGCCCGACGCCAGGGCGCGCTGCTCGCGCCGCGCGTCGGTGCCGCCGACGCAGGAGACGACCTGGCCGCCGGCCTCGCCGTACAGCCAGGCCAGCTCGCGGTGCACCTGCAGCGCCAGCTCGCGCGTCGGCGCCACCACCAGGGCGAGCGGGGCGCCGGCGGGGCCGAGCTTCTCCGCGCCGGCGAGCAGGGTGTCCGACATCGCCAGCCCGTAGGCCACGGTCTTGCCAGAGCCGGTCTGCGCGGAGACCAGCAGGTCGCCGCCGTCCGCGCCCGCCTCCAGGATCGCGGCCTGCACCGGGGTCGGCTCTGTGTAGCCGTGCCCCGCGAGCGCGTGGGCCAGGGCGGGGTGGGCGTCGGGAAAGGGCATTGCGGGTCGGCCATGATGACGGGCCGCGCGGCCAGGGCCGGCGGCGGGACGGCTCCATAGCCGATCCGGGGCGCCGCGGCCACCTGGCTTCGTTGCGCTGCAGCACTTGCGGGGGGAGCACGGGATCGCGCATCGTCGTACGCATGGCAGACATCACCGCACCGCTCGACCTCCTCGGCCTCACCGAGCGCGCCCGCGAGCGCCTCGAGGAGGACCCGTTCGGCAATCCGGTGCTCGCCGTCGCGCTGTCGATCGGGCGCGCGATGGACGAGGGCTCGCTCACCTTCGGGATGCTGGAGACGCTGATCCACGAGCTGCGCGACGCGGCCTTCGCCGACCGCGCGGCGCGCCTTGCGGCCTATGTCGGCGGCATCGAGCCCGCGCGCACCCAGCTCGGGCTGGAGCAGCTCGCGCAGTCGCTGGTGCGCCCGGACCCGTTCGACAGCCCGGTGCAGTTCGCGCAGTTCCGCGAGGCCGTCGAGCGCACCCGCTTCTCCGCCGTGTTCACCGCCCACCCCACCTTCGCCCTGCCGCCCGAGGTGTTCGCCGAGCTGGCGGAGGCCGCGTCCGGCCGGCCGGCGGCGGCGCACGAGACGCTGGTCTCGCACCGCCCGACCAGGCCGACCCTGGAGCAGGAGTTCACCCAGGCGGTGGCCGCGATCGAGCGCGGCCGCGACGCCATCGACCGGATGAACGCCCTGCTGCTGGAGGCGGCACGGCCGGTGTGGCGCGACCGCTGGTGCGAGCTGGTGCCGCGCGCGGTGACGCTGGCGAGCTGGGTCGGCTACGACACCGACGGGCGCACCGACATCGGCTGGTGGGACACGCTGCGGCTGCGGCTGCGCATGAAGGCGCTGCAGTTCGGCCGGCTGGAGCGCCAGCTCATCCCGCTGCCCGGCACCGAGGCGCTGCGCGAGCGCGTGGCCGAGGCGGCCGAGGCCGTCGCCGGGCAGATCGCCGCCTGCCCGACCCGCGCCGACGCCGGGCAGGCCAGCGCGTTCGCCGCCCAGCTGGTCGGCCGGCGCGACGCGGCGATGACCTCGACCGACGCGATGGCCGACCTGTTCCGCGCCGCCATCGCCGCCGCGGAGGGGCCGGAGGCGAAGAAGCGCCTGGCGGTGATCCGCGCCGGCTTCGACAGCCACGGCCTGTCGCTGGCGCACTCCCACGTGCGGCTGAACTCGGCGCAGCTGCACAACGCGATCCGCATGCGCCTGGGCTTCGACGAGCCGCCGGCCGACCCGTCGCGGCGGCGCAAGCTGCTCGCCGACATCAACGCGGCGCTGGACAGCGTGGAGACCGTGCCGATCGACTTCGGCGCCATCCTCGCCGAGCAGTCCTCGGCCGTGCTGCTGATGATGACGGTCGCCCAGATCACCAAGCACGTCGACAGCGCCTCTCCGGTGCGCTTCCTCATCGCCGAGACCGAGTCCGGCTACACGCTGCTCGCGGCGCTGTGGCTGGCGCGGCACTTCGGCATCGAGAGGCAGATCGAGATCAGCCCGCTGTTCGAGACCGCCGACGCGCTGCAGGGCGGCGCGCGGCTGATCGAGGAGGCGCTGCGCTCGCCGCACTACCGCGCCTACCTGCGCGACACCGGGCGGCTGTGCCTGCAGTTCGGCTACAGCGATTCCGGGCGCTACGTCGGCCAGCTCGCGGCCACCTACCTGATCGAGCGGCTGCGGCTGCGCGTCGCCGACGCCATGGTGCGCCACAAGCTCACCGACATCGAGATCGTGTTCTTCGACACCCACGGCGAGAGCATCGGCCGCGGCGCGCACCCGAACTCGCTGGCCGACCGGCTGCGCTACCTGAGCCCGGCGTCGACGCGGCAGAGCCTGTCGCGCGCCGGCATCCGGGTGCGGCTGGAGAGCGCATTCCAGGGCGGCGACGGCTACCTGCTGTTCGGCACGCCCGAGCTGGCCGACGCCACGATCGCCACCATCGCGCGCCACGCCTTTGCCGCCGGGCCGCAGGCCGACGACCCGATCTACGCCGACGCGGACTTCGCCGCCGACTTCTTCGCCTCCGTCGGGCTGTCGATGCAGGAGCTGGTGGAGGACCCCGGCTACGCCTCGCTGCTCGGCGCGTTCGGGCCGGCGCTGCTGGATGCCACCGGGTCGCGCCCGGCCGCGCGGCAGAGCGACGGCGCCGCCGGGCCGAGCGTGATCCGCCACCCGCGCGAGCTGCGCGCCATCCCCAACAACGCGATCCTGCAGCAGATCGGCTGGTGCGCGAACACGCTGCAGGGGCTGGGGGCGGCCGCCGCGCGCCAGCCCGAGAGCTTCGTCGAGCTGCGCGAGAGCAGCCCGCGGTTCAACCGGGCGCTCGATTTCGCCCGCCACGCCCTGCTGCACTCCGACCTCGACGTGCTGCGCGCCGTGGTCACCCTGCTCGACCCCGGGTCGTGGCTCGACAACGCGGCGCACTCCCACGATCCCAAGCGTGTGCAGGCGCTGGCCGAGGTGGCGCGCGCGCTGGAGGTGTTCGACCTGTGGGCGCCGGTGCAGGCGATGTTCCGGCGCATCCAGTCCGACCACCTGATGCTGCGCGCGGTGTGGCCGGACGCGCCGAGCATGGGGACGCGCGAGATGCTGCTGCACGCGCTGCGCATCGCGGTGATCCAGAACATCTGGCTGCTGGCGGTGCGCATCCCCGACTTCTCGGCGCGCCACGGCGTCACCCGGCAGGGGCTGATGCAGCGGCTGCTGCGCCTGGACGTGCCCGGCGCGCTGGCGCTGCTCGGCGAGGTTTTTCCCGCCGCCCCCAACCCGGCGGAGAACCACGACTACGGCGAGGCCCGCGGGGCGCGCGCGGCCGTGTCGTACGACCGCGAGCACAAGACCATCTTCGAGCCGATGGCCCGGCTGTTCGCCCTGGTGCGCGAGATCGGCACCGCCATCACCCACGAGGTCGGCGCGTTCGGCTGAGCGCGCGGCGACGCGGCCGCGCCCTGGCGGGCGGCGGGATCAGGCCGGGACGGCGTGCGGGCGCGGCGGGGCCGGGGTCGCCGGGGCGGGCGGGGCGGACAGCATGGCGACCTGGTTGCGGCCGCCCTGCCTGGCCCGGTACAGCGCGAGGTCGGCGCGTTTCAGCGCGGCGTCCAGGCTGGTCTCGCCCGCGCCCAGCGTGGTCGCGCCGATGCTGACGGCCAGCGCGAAGCTGGCGCCGTCGTGCTGCGCCGTGGTCTCGGACACCGTCCGGCAGATCCGCCGGCCGAGCTCGACCGCCCCGTCGAGCGGCGTCTCCGGCAGCAGCACCGCGAACTCCTCGCTGCCGACCCGCCCGAGCACGTCGCTGGGCCGCAGCAGGCCGCCCACCGTGCGCACCAGCGATCGCAGGGCCTCGTCGCCCGCCGCATGGCCGTGCATGTCGTTGATCCGCCCGACCAGGTCGCCGTCGAGCATCAGCACCGAGAAGAAGCCGCCGTGTCGGCGGGTGCGCGCGACCTCGGCGGCGCCGCGCTCGCGGAAGCTGCGCAGGTTCCACACGCCCGTGAGCGGGTCGAGGCAGGCGAGCGAGTCCAGCTCCGCGGCATGCTCGCGGAGGCGGCGCGCCATCGGGCGGAACACGAGCAGCGCCTGCGCCGCCAGCGTGGCGAGCAGGATGGCGAGCAGCCCGAGCTGGAAGCCGTGCAGGGTCCCGACCCGGGTGTCGCTCTCGCGCTGGTGCTGGTCGACGATCGCGTCGAGCGAGGCGACGACCGGCCCGAGGGCCAGGTCGGACAGCTGCGCGAAGGCCGCACGCACCACCGGTTCGGCCGGCCTGCGCGACGGGTCCGCGATGGTCTGCGCGAGGTAGAGGTACTCGCGGATCGTGCGGTCGACCGCGGCCGGGGGCGAGAAGTACAGCGCCCTCGTCGCGGGCGACAGCGCGGCGTCGCGGCTCAGCCGTGCGTGCGCGGCCTCGAGGCGGCCGGCGGCCTGCCGCAGCGCCTCGCGCGCCGCGGTGTCGCCGCCCAGGACGTAGAGCGCGGCGTCGAGCGCGATGCGCTGGGACAGCATGCGCTGGCGCCCGCTGTCGTTGATCGCCGCGGCCGACCCGTCCTGCGCCGAGAGGACGCGCTCGAGCGTGAGGTCGGAGGCGAGCGCCAGCAGGGCGATGACGCACAGTGCCGCGGCGTAGGTCCTGGTCATCGGGCGGCTGGGTGACACGCCTTGGCCTCCGCGGCCGCGTGCGGGCTGACCTGCCGCCGACCGGGCACCAGCGTAGCGCGGTTGCGTTGTCGCCCGCTTAACGCCGCCGGCATGGCTGCGGGGCGGCCTGTCCGGCCGGGCCGCGCCTGCGGGGGAGGGGCGCCGCCCTGCCCGGCGCGCTGGCGGCCCTGCGGCGGGCGCAGAATTGACCGATCGGTCAGCGGGCCCTACTCTGCGGGGGCCGCGGGGCGCCGCCTCCCCCAGGCGCCGCCGGCTCCAGCCGCTGACCGAGGTTCCATGTCCCGCTTTGCCCGCCTGCTGATGCTGTCCGTGGCGCTCGCGCCGATCCCCGCCGTGCCGATGCTGGGTCTCGGCCAGGCGCGCGCGCAGGCCCCCTCGGCCAAGCCGCCCGCGGTCGGCGTGGTGCAGGCCCGGCGCGTGGGCATCACCCAGACCAGCGAGTTCGTCGGCCGCATCCAGGCGACCGACCGCGTCGCCCTGGTCAGCCGCGTCACCGCGTTCCTGGAGCAGCGGCTGTTCACCGAGGGCAGCGAGGTCCGCAAGGGCGACCTGCTCTACAGGCTGGAGCAGCCGCCGTTCCAGGCCGCGGTCGAGTCCGCGCAGGGCGCGGTCGGCCAGCAGCAGGCGCAGCTGCAGAACGCCACCATCACGCTGGGGCGCGCGCAGTCGCTGCTCAACACGCCGGCGGGGCAGCGCTCCACCGTGGACGACGCCACCGCCTCGCAGCGCTCGTACGCCGCCCAGGTGCTGACCGCGCAGGCGCAGCTGCAGACGGCGCAGATCAACCTCAACTACACGGAGATCAAGTCGCCGATCGACGGCCGCATCAGCGCCACCGCGGTCACCGAGGGCAACGTCGTCAGCCCGAGCAGCGGCACGCTGGCCACGGTGGTCAGCCAGGACCCCGAGTACGTGGTGTTCCCGATCGCGCTGCGCGACCTGCTCGACCTGCGCACGAAGTACGCCAGCAGGGGCGGCTACGACGCGGTGGTGATCCGGCTGCGCCTGCCCAACGGCGAGATCTACGGCCAGCCCGGCAGGCTCGACTACTCCTCGCCCACGGTGTCGACCAGCACCGACACGGTCACCCTGCGCGCCGTGATCCCCAACCCGGTGCTGCCCAACACCGCGATCGGCAAGATGAAGCTGCACGAGCTGGTCGACGGCGAGTTCGTCACCGTGCAGGTCGAGGGCGCGCAGCCGGTCCAGGTGCTGCAGATCCCGCGCTCGGCCGTGCTGTCCGACCAGCAGGGCGACTACGTCTATGTCGTCGACGCCGACAGCAAGGCGCAGCAGGCGCGCATCCAGCTCGGCCAGTCCGACGGCACCAACGCCTCGGTGATGTCCGGACTCGCCGACGGGCAGTCCGTGGTGGTGGACGGCGTGCAGCGCGTCCACGCCGGCCAGCCGGTCTCGCCCGGCCCGGCC